>SFLO01000121.1 GCA_004553405.1 Coriobacteriaceae bacterium | reverse complement strand
CCCGTGCCCAGCTGGGTGATGTACTCGAGGCCCTTGGAGGTCTGGCGCGTGATGCAGCAGATCTTGCTGTGGACCTTGTAGTCGCGGAAGCCGTAGATGACCTTGCAGCCCGCCTCCTCAAAGCGCTGCGACCACTCGATGTTGTTGCTCTCGTCAAAGCGCGCGCGCAGCTCGAACAGGGCCGTGACCTCCTTGCCGTTTTCTGCGGCGGCGATGAGGGCCTCGGCCAGGTGCGACTGGCTGGCAAGGCGGTAGAGCGTAATCTTGATCGATATGACCGTAGGGTCGAAGGCGGCCTCGCGCAGCAGCTGGACAAAGGCGTCCATGCTCTCGAAGGGGTAGCTGAGCATGACGTCGCGCTCCTCGAGCTGCGGGATCAGCGGCTTGGAGGAGTCGAGGCAGGCGGGCCACTGCGGCGTGAAGGGCTCGCAGAGCAGGCCGGCGGATAGTTTTTCGGGCAGCCGCGAGCCCAGGCCCCAGGTGAAGCCCATGTCGAGCGGCACGCGCGTGGCAAATACCTGGCTCTTCTTGAGCTCCAGGCGCTTGAGCAGCAGCTTTTCCATGGTCTTGGACTGGAAGGGGTGCTCCACCTCCAGGCGCACGGGAGCCAGCCTGCCCCTCTTCTTGAGGATGCGCTTCATGAACTCGCGGTAGTCGGCGTCTTCTGCCTCGTCGACGCCCTCGTTGACGTCGATGTCTGCGTTGCGGGTGATGCAGATGATGTTGCTGTGCTGCACCGTGTACATCGAGAAGACCTGGGGCAGCGCCATCTCGACCACGTGCTCGAGCAAGATGAAGCTGAAGCCCTCGCCCGGCAGCTGCACCACGCGCTGGCACTGGCGCGGCAGGGGCACCAGGCCCAAGATCACGCCGGTGGCGCCCAGGTTGCGCGCCTGGTCGCCCTTGCTGCGCTTGGCAGCCTTGACCTTGGCGGGCTTGAGCTCGTCTTCTCCCTCGTCAAGGCGCACGGTCACATAGAGGGCGCCGTTTTCCAGATGCGGGAAGGGATGGCGCGCGTTGATGATCTGCGGCGAGAGGAAGGGCACGACGTTGGCTTGTGCGTAGTCCTCCACAAAGGCGCGCCGCTCGGCGTTGAGATCCTCGGGGCGCAGGTGGCGGATGCCCTTGGCGGCAAGCTCAGCGCGCAGCTGCTCGTAGGTCCTCTCATAGATCGGGTAGAGCTCATGGCAGCGCTGGTAGACGGCCTCGAGCTGCTGGGTGGGCGTCCAGCCGGTCTTGGTGTCGATGATGGCCTTCTTCACAAGCGAGAGGTCCGTGAGCGAGCCCACGCGCACCATGAAGAACTCCTTGAGGTTGCTCCAAAAGATGCTCACGAAGTTCAGGCGGTCGAGCAGGGGCACGCTCGGGTCGCGGCCCTGGTCGAGCACCCTCTCGTCGAAGTCCAGCCAGGATAGCTCCCTGTTTTGCAGGTAGGGTTTGGGGAAGGCGTTGCTCGGCTCTGTCATGGCGACCTCCTCATACGAATGAAAAAGCCTTTGCCATGAGTATAGACCCCCCTGTGAGACTTCCCTTGAAAAGTACAGGCAAAGACCCGATCGAGTTGATTTGGCGCAGGTGTGCGCCTCATGCGGCCTTGAGCCTGCGCGCAGGTGGCGTATTCTGGGAGGGTCGCCGAGCAAGGGAGGAACGATGCTGGAACGAGTCGAGCTCGAGGCCAAGGCGCCCAAGAAGTCCGCGTACAAGGAACGCCGCAAGGAGCTCATGCAGGAGCTGGTGCTCTTGCAGCAGCAGGCCCGCCAAGAGCAGCTGGGCCTGGTGGTGCTCTTCGAGGGTTGGAACAGCGCTGGCAAGGGCAGCCGCATCAGCGACCTCCTCTACCTCATGGACGCCCGCTCCACGAACGTGGTGCACACGGTCTTCCCGCCCTACGAAGACGCCGAGCTCTTCACTGCGCTCGAAAACGGCGTCACGGGCTACAAGCCCTTCATGGAGCCCTTCTGGCAGGGTCTGGGAGAGCGCGGCACCATCACCTTCTACGAGCAGGGCTGGTACGCCACCGCAGAGAGCATGATGCTCGCCGCCGAGCGCGCCCGCTGGAAGTCCAAGGCGCGCCACCGCCACTCGCACCCCCGCGTTCCCATTGGCACCCTGGTGCAGAAAGCCTTCGAGCCCTTGGAGGAGCTGGGCGGGGCGTCGCGCGCAGACACCTACCTCGACGCCATCGCCAGCTGGGAGAAGGGCCTGGTGGACGACGGCTACCTCGTCCTCAAGTTCTTCGTCCACATCTCGAAGGCCGAGCAGCGCCACCGCATGGAGGAGCTCTTCGAGAACCCAGACACCCGCTGGCGCGTCTCTGACGAGGAGCTCATGCGCTGCGCCGAGTACAACGACATCTACGAGCTGCACGACGAGGTCCTCAAGCGCAGCAACTACGAGTTCGCCCCGTGGGTGCTCGTCAACGGCGAGGACAAGCGCATCGCCAACCTGCAGGTGGCCCAGACCATGGTCGACACCCTCCGGCAGGGCCTGGCTGCCAAGGCCGCTGCGCGCGAGGCAGCTGCAGCCGAGGCCCCCAAAACGGAGGCCCCGCTGCTGAGCGCCTTCCCCATCTGCACAGACCACCCCGACCTCGACGAGGTCGACCACACGCTCAAGCTCGAGCGCGAAGACTACGAAAAGCAGCTCAAGCACGAGCAGAAGCGCCTCGCCAAGCTCGAGCTCGAAATGTACCTGCAGCGCATCCCGCTCGTGGTCATGTACGAGGGCTGGGACGCCGCGGGCAAGGGCGGTGCCATCAAGCGCGTGGCCCAGGCGCTCGACGCCCGCGCCTACCACATCTTCCCCAGCCCGGCACCCACCCCACTCGAGCTGGCGCACCCGCACCTGTGGCGCTACTGGACGCGCCTGCCCAAGGCTGGGCACGTGGGCATCTACGACCGTTCCTGGTACGGGCGCGTGCTGGTCGAGCGCGTGGAGGGCTTTGCCAGCCCGCAGGAGTGGCAGCGTGCCTACGACGAGATAAACGCCTTCGAGCGCGACCTCGTCGACTGGGGCGCCATACTCGTCAAGTTCTGGGTGGAGGTGCACCCAGACGAGCAGCTGCGCCGCTTCCAAGAGCGCCAAGACACGCCGGAAAAGCAGTGGAAGATCACACCCGACGACTGGCGCAACCGCGAGAAGAACCCCCAGTACTACCAGGCCGTGCAAGACATGTTCAGGCTCACCAGCACCACTTACGCGCCCTGGACCCTGCTCGAAAGCGACGACAAGCTCTACGCGCGCATCAAGAGCCTCCGCACCATCAACGAGGCCCTCGAAAAGCGCCTCAAGCTGTAACGGCAAAGGAGTTCACCACATGAGGAAGCTGATACTCGCCAGCGGCTCGCCGCGGCGCAGGGAGCTGCTGGAGCGCGAGGGCTTTGCCTTCGAGGTGCTCACCAGCAGCGCAGACGAGTCCTACGAGCCCGGCATGCCGCCCGCCCAGGTGGCGCCCCTGCTGGCGAGCATCAAAGCGCGCGCCGTGGCGCAGACCCTGCCGCCCGAGGAGCTGGCCGCCAGCGTGCTCGTGGGCGCGGACACCATCGTCGCCCTCGACGGCACCATCTACGGCAAGCCCGCGGACGAGGAGGACGCGCGCCGCATGCTCCGCGAGCTCTCTGGGCGCACGCACCAGGTGATCACCGGCGTCTGCATCATCGCAGGCGGGCAGGAGCAGTGCTTGGCAGAGCT
>SFLO01000120.1 GCA_004553405.1 Coriobacteriaceae bacterium | reverse complement strand
AGCAGGTCGAAGGCGTCGTCCTTGCCGATCTTCTCGCCCTCGAGCACGCGCTTGGCGATCTCCATGAGCATCCAGAGGTCCCATTTGGCCTGGCCCGGCGGGGTGACGTCGGCCTTCTCGAAGACGGCGGTGCGACGCTCGCCGTTGCCGAACATGCCCTCGCGCTCGACCCACATGGCGGCGGGAAGGACCACGTCCGCGTACTGGGTGGAGATGGTGGGGTAGACCTCGCTCACGCAGATGAAGCAGTCGAAGATGCCCATGTGCTCGCCGTCGCGACCCAAAAAGCGGGTGAGGTCGGTCATCGACTGCGCCCAGTTGTTGTGAGCCGTCCACAGGAAGTCGAGATTGCCGTTGGACATCTCGCGGAAGATCTTGGTGGTGTGGTAGCCGGGCGCCGCGATGGCCTCGAGGTGCCCTTCGGGGAGATTCCAGATGGCCTCGGTGTAGCGGCGGTGCTGCGGGTTGGCGACCACGAGGTCTGCCGGCAGGCGGTGCGAGAAGGTGCCCACCTCGCGCGCGGTGCCGCAGGCGCTGGGCTGGCCGGTGAGGCTGAAGGGGCCGTTGCCCGGCTTGGCGATCTTGCCGCTGAGCAGGTGGCAGTTGTAGATGTTGTGGTTCATCCAGGTGCCGCGGTTGTGCTGGTTGACGCCCATGGTCCAGAAGCTCGTGATCTTGAGCTTGGGGTTGGCAAAGGCCTCGTAGAGCTTCTTCAGCTGCTCGACGGGCACGCCGGAAAGCTTGCTGGTGTACTCGAAGGTGTAGCTGCTGAGACGCTCGGCGTACTGCTCGAAGCTGATGGGCTCGGTGAGGCCGGAGCGCTGGCCGTCGGGAGAGGCGTCGTAGGCGTCCTTGACCTCCCAGTCGGAGTTGCCGATGTTTTCGGCGCCCTGGAAGAACTGCAGGTGGTCTTCGACGAACTTCTTGTTGTAGGTCTTGTTCTTGATCAGGTAGTTGGCCACGCAGTTGGCGATGGCGAGGTCGGTACCGGGCGTGAAGATCATCACCTCGTCTGCGTTGGCGGAGGTGCGGGTGCCCAGCGTGGTGATGTCGTAGTGCAGGACCTTGTCCTTCTGCTTGCGCGCCATCACGCGCGAGTACAGCATGGGGTGCGCCTCTGCCATGTTGGCGCCCCAGGTGATGAAGAGGTCTGCGTCGTCGATGTCTGCGTAGCACCCGGCGGGCTCGTCGGTCTGGAAGACGTTCATGAAGCCCACGACGGCGCTGGCCATGCACAGGCGCGCGTTGGGGTCGATGTTGTTGCTGAGCAGGCCGGCCTTCCAGAACTTGGCGGTGGCGTAGCCCTCGACGATGGGCTGCTGGCCGCTGCCCCAAAACGCCAGGCGGCTCTTGTCTGTCTTCCAGGTCTCGCGCAGCTTGGAGGCGACGAGGTCGAGAGCCTCGTCCCAGCTGGCTTCGCGCAGGCCCTTTTCGGTGCCCTTGGTCTGCTTGTCGTCGCGGATGAGCGGCGTGGTGAGACGGTCCTCGCCGGTGAGCACCTTGGCGAGGAAGTAGCCCTTGACGCAGTTGAGGCCGCGGTTTGAGTCGTTCTTGGGGTCGCCCGTGACGCTGATGAGCTTGCCGTTCTTGGCTTCGACGATCACGCCGCAGCCGCAGCCGCAAAAGCGGCACACGGCCTGGGTCTTGCTGGTGCCCTCGCCGTTGGCGGGGGTGTTGGTCTTGGGGCTGCAGCCGGCTGCCGTGGCCAGGGTGCCCGCAGCGGCAGCGCTTGCCAGGGTGACGGCCATGCCCTTCACAAACGAGCGCCTAGAGACGCCGCTCGCCTGGCTCACGCGATCGGTGGCTTCTTCGCGAGTCATCGTATGTTCTTCCTCTCCTCTACAAGCGATGCGCTGGGTTGTGCGCTATGAATCGCTTTTCTCCTGCTCTGCCCTGCTCACGATGCGGATGGGGACCTTGGGCTCCCTCACCACGCAGCGCTGCACGCACAGGCCGCAGCCCGTGCACACGCTGGTATCGATGGTGGGCATGAACTTGGTGTGGATGCTGTCGTTGTCAATGTCGCCAAACTGCAGGAATATCGCCTGGTCGATCAGGGGGCAGACCCTGTAGCAGACCTCGCAGCGCAGGCCGCGAAAGGCGATGCAGGCCTCTTCGTCGATGAGGGCGTAGCCCATCTCGACGTCTTCGGGCTCCTCGACGTCGCGCAGGGCGTCGGTGGGGCAAGCCGCCACGCAGGGGAAGTCTGCGCACATGCGGCAGGCCTGGCGCTCTGGGTCGATGAAGGGCGTCCCGCTTGCCGCACCTTGCTCGGGGCCGGCTGCGTGCAGGGCCTTGTAGGGGCATGCCTGGATGCAGCGGCCGCACTTGGTGCAGCGCGCGATGAAGTCCCTCTCACCCTGCGAGCCGGGCGGGCGCAGCAGGGTCGAGCCCTGCAGGCCCGCGGCAACCGCATGGACGCCTTCGGCGGCGACCAGCGCGGCGGCGGTTCCTGCTATGAGCTTGGCGAGCTTCATTTCCCGTACACCACGGGCTCGAGGTCGTAGGCGATGTAGGTGGTCTCAAGCTGCTGGGACTCCTCGAAGCTGATCCAGCCTTCTGGCAGGGTGGAGTCGTCGTGGCACTGGCTGCAGACCATCACGCTGGCGCGGTGCGACTTGTGGCAATCGCTGCAGGTGTACTCGGTGTGGTGCCAGGAGTGCGGGTTGCGGTCCCAGTCTGCGTAGACTTCGCTGAGCTCTTCCTTGCTCATGTCATGGCAGGCGGAGTTCAGGCAGAAGTACTCGCCCTTGGAGTTGGCCTTCCAGCGCTCGAGGTTGTCGAGGCTGCGCTCGCTCAGCGGGTTGTAGAAGTTGCCGGTGACCCACTCGACGCCTTCGGTCAGCTGCTCTTTGATGGTGGGGACGTGGCAGCTCAGGCAGTTGGAGTCTGCCTCGACGCGGTGCGCCGCGGACAGCATGCCGCGTGCGTTGGCGACGTCGTTGCCCCACTTGTCGGTTGCCGGCTGGCCGGGCTCTGCGAAGTAGGTGGGGTTGTACGGATCTTGCGGGTTGTGGCAGATGGCATCGCAGAAGCTGGGGCTC
Organism: Coriobacteriaceae bacterium; assembly: GCA_004553405.1. GTDB lineage: Bacteria > Actinomycetota > Coriobacteriia > Coriobacteriales > QAMH01 > W2P13-069. The sequence goes on along the minus strand of SFLO01000120.1, from coordinate 698 downwards.
TCATGCCACTTGTAAAAGCCCAGGCCGCTCACCGCGACCACGGCGATGACCACCACCAGCACAATCTGCCAGCGGTAGAACCTGCCGATCTTCTTGCGCTGCTTCTTTCCTGCGGTCTCCTTCTGGCTCCTCTCTGAAGCCTGCTCTTCGGGCTCGATGATGACGCTGTTGTCGTCTGTCGTCATATGCCCCATCCCCCTCTCGTCTAGCAACATGCCAGTACTTCAGGTTAAGAATACGGGATGGGAAAATCACCGATTCGCGCTAGGGGAGGAGGGGCTCCCAACCGAAGGGGAAAACCCCAACACACCCCAGCCCCGCCCTCCGATTTGGGGTGGCGCGGAGCGCCACCAGGTCTTTTGAGTACCTGGGGGAGTCGCTGCAACCGTGACCGCATCCACCGGGCCTGTCCGCTGCGGCCAAAAGTGGCGCTGAGGTGCGTCGAGTGGCCAAAACTCGCGCTGAGGTGTGCCCTACTTTGGCACCCACACCTCAGCGAAAGAACTGGCCAGTCCCTACACCTGAGCGAGAGTTTTGGCCACAGCACCCGCAGGCGAGCCCGGCAGAAGACTGAAGCAGCCCGCTTCCCCCTGTCTGAGCGGCGCTTCACGCCACTAAACGATATTTGTTTGAAATGAAAGTTCCTTACCTTTCAGCCATACTTTGTGGGCACCGTGTACACTAGGTGTTTCGAATTG
>SFLO01000119.1 GCA_004553405.1 Coriobacteriaceae bacterium | reverse complement strand
CAAAAAACCTGCATATTTCTCCTAAACAATTGCAGAGTGGGGAAAACAAGTCCATAATGGCTGAACCGGACCCGTTACCACGGGTCCTTTACATTGCGCAAAACGGGCCGAGGCCCTTGAACTGAGAGAAGGCGACGATGGCGAAGGTACGTGCGGCGGTTGTTGGAGCGGCGGGCTACGCAGGGGCAGAGGCAGTGCGCATCCTGTGCGCGCACCCCGGCTTCGAGCTGACCTGCATCACCTCGACGGGAGACGCCGGCAAGCGCATGAGCGAGCTCTACCCCGCCCTGCTGGGTATCTGCGACCTCGAGTTCCAGCCGCACGACGCCGCGGCGGTTGCCGCCCAGGCAGACGTCGCCTTCCTGGCAGTACCCCACACCGCCTCGCTCGCCATGACACCCCAGCTGGTCGAGGCAGGCGTGCAGGTGGTCGACCTCTCTGCGGACTACCGCATCGCAGACGCCCAGGTGTACGAGGCCTGGTACGGCGCCGCGCACACCAGCCCCGAGCTGCTGGCCCAGGCCGTCTACGCCCTGCCAGAGGTGGCGCGCGAGCAGATCGCCGCAAAGCCCCCGGTCATCTCCTGTCCGGGCTGCTATCCCACGGCCTCTGCCCTGGCCTGTCTGCCCCTGGCAGAGGCCGGGCTGCTGGGGGAGGGCCCCGTGGTCATCGCCGCGCTTTCCGGCGTGAGCGGCGCCGGGCGCAAGGCGAGCGCCAAGACGCACTTCTGCAACGCAGACGAGTCCGTGGGCCTCTACGGCCTGCCCCACCGCCACACCCCAGAGATCGCCCAGACCCTCAGCAGGGGCGCCGGCCGCCCGGTCGAGGTGCTCTTCACCCCGCACCTGGTGCCCATGGTCCGCGGCCTGCTGGCAACTGCCTACCTGCCCCTGGCCAAGCCTCTCAGCGACGAAGAGGCGCAGGCCCTGTATGCGGCCCGCTACGAGGGTGAGCCCTTCGTCACCGCCCTGCCGCTGGGGATGATGCCCCAGACGGCCTGGGTCGAGGGCAGCAACCGCGCCCAGGTGGGCGTGAAGGTCGCCCCCGGCGGCGCGATGCTCATCGCCAGCTGCGCCATCGACAACCTGGTCAAGGGCGCGGCCGGCCAGGCGGTCCAGGCGGCCAACATCGCCTTTGGCTTTGACGAGGCAGCCGGGCTCGACGGGAGCTGCCCGGTGGTCTAGCGCGAATCTGCGAACAGGCCCGCCCCGGCGGGCTCGACAGGAAGGGAAGGGCGCGATATGGGCGCTATCGAATTCATAGAGGGCGGTGTCACCGCACCGGCGGGCTTTAGGGCCGCCGGCGTGCACGCGGGCTTCAGGGCCAACCCCAACCGCAAGGACGCCGCGCTGGTGGTGAGCGACGTCGAGGGCACGGCAGCTGCCGGCACCTTCACCTGCAACGTGTTCTGTGCGGCTCCGGTGAAGCTCTCGCGCAGCGTTGCCCAGGGCGGCCGCGCGCGTGCCGTCATCCTCAACTCCGGCAACGCCAACGCCGCCACCGGCAAGCCGGGAGACCAGGTTGCCCGCGAGTCGCAGGCCCTCACTGCCGCAGCCCTGGGCATCGACCCCGCAGAGGTCTTCGTGGCATCGACCGGCGTCATCGGCGTGCAGCTGCCGCTCGAGCCCTATCGCAGCGGGCTGCCCCTGCTGCTCGGCGCGCTCGACTCCAGCCCGCAGGCCGCCGCAGACGCCGCGCAGGCCATCATGACCACAGACACCGTGCCCAAGGAATGCGCTGTGCGCTTCGAGGCCGACGGCACCGCGTACAGGATCGGCGGCATGTCCAAGGGCTCCGGCATGATCATGCCCAACATGGCGACCATGCTCGCCGTGCTCACCACAGACGCCGCCGTCGAACCCGCCGCGCTCAAGACGGCCCTCAAGGCAGCGGTGGACGCCTCCTTCAACAAGATCACGGTCGACAGCGACACCTCCACCAACGACTCGTGCTTCTGCCTGGCCAACGGAGCGGCTGGCGGCCCGGTGCTGCAGCCCGGCACCCCGGCCTTCGAGACCTTCTGCCTGGCCCTGCGCCAGCTGTGCGAGGCACTCGCCCGCAAGATGGCCGCAGACGGCGAGGGCGCCACCAAGCTCGTCACCGTCACGGTGAGCGGCGCGGCCAGCGAGGAGGACGCAGACAAGGCGGCCCGCACCGTTGCCAACTCGCCGTTGGTGAAGACCGCCATCGCCGGCCACGACTGCAACTGGGGCCGCATCGCCGCAGCCCTGGGCCGCAGCGGCGCCTCCTTCAGGCAGGAGGACGTCGACATCGACATCATGGGCATGCCCGTTATGAGGGGCGGCCTGCCCTGCGGCTTTGACGAGGACGAGGCCCTGCGCCGCTTTGAGGAGCCCGAGATCACCATCGACGCGGCCCTGGGCGCAGGCGAGCACTCCACCCGCATGTGGACCTGCGACTTCACCCACGACTACATCACCATCAACGGGGACTACCGCACCTAGGGCGCCCCGCAGCAGCACTTGAGCAGAAGAGCACGCACGGCAAGAGGAACAAGATGATTTTTCGCAAGAAGTACCAGGAAGTGAGCATCAAGGAGCTGGGCGAGCTGCCCCATGCGGCGCGCGCCCAGGCCCTGATGGAGATGATGCCCTGGATCGAGGACATCACGGGCAAGACGGTCGTCATCAAGTACGGCGGTGCGGCCATGGTGCAGGAAGACCTGCGCGAGGCGGTGGTCAACGACCTCATCATGCTCAAGCTGATGGGCGCCAACCCCGTGATCGTGCACGGTGGCGGCCCCGCCATCACCGAGATGATGGGGCGCATGGACATCCCCGTGCGCTGGGAGAACGGCCAGCGCGTGACCGACGACGCCACCATGGAGGTGGCCAAGATGACCCTGGTGGGCAAGGTCAACCAGGAGCTGGTGCGCGCCATCAACTCGCACGGCGCCATCGCCGTGGGCCTCAACGGCGCGGACGCCCGGATCATCCAGGCGTCTCAGCTCGACCCGATCCTGGGCCGCGTGGGCAAGGTCGACCAGGTGGACACGCGCCTGATCGAGGACCTTATCAAGGCGGACTACATCCCTGTCATCGCCACCGTGGGCTACGGCGACGACGGCGACTTCAACATCAACGCAGACACCGCAGCCGGAGAGATCGCCGCAGCCCTGGGCGCCCAGAAGATCGTCTTCATGACGGATGTGGACGGCCTCTACACGGACTTCAGCGACAAGTCGACCCTGGTGCTGCGCATGGCACTGCAGGAGGCGGTGGAGCTCGCAGAGAGCGGGACGCTCTCGAAGGGCATGATCCCCAAGATCGGCGCCTGCGTCACCGCGCTTTCCGCCGGCGTGCAGAAGGCCCACATCATCAACGGCACGATCCTGCACTCGCTCGTGCTCGAGATCTTCACCGATGACGGCGTGGGTACGCTCATCGTGCGCTCGCTGGAAGACAGCGTCGACCCCACCTTCGTGGAGGCGCCTGTGAGCAACTTCGCCGCCAAGCTGGAAAGCCCCTTCCAAAACGCCCGCGGAGGCGCCGTCCTGTAAGCCCGATGCCTGCACCAGCGCAGGCTCTGTGAGAAAAGGAGGCCCGCCATGGGCGCCGAGTTCGACAAGGAGAGGGAGCTCGACGAGCTCCATGTGATGCAGACCTTTGCCCGCAAGCCGGTGGAGTTCGTCCGCGGCGAGGGCATGCGCTTGTACGACGACGAGGGCCGCGAGTACCTGGACTTCCTCAGCGGCATCGGCGTGGTGAGCATCGGCCACTGCGAG
>SFLO01000118.1 GCA_004553405.1 Coriobacteriaceae bacterium | reverse complement strand
GCCTTGCCGACGACCAGCTCGCCATCCTTCTGGAAGGAGACGACGGAAGGCGTGGTGCGGTCGCCCTCTGCGTTGATGATGATGGTGGGCTCGCCGCCCTCGAGGACAGCCATTGCGGAGTTGGTGGTGCCCAAGTCGATGCCGATAATCTTGCTCATGATGATCATCCTTTCTGCGATGCTCTAACCATGGTAATGACAAGGGATAGTGCCGAGTAGCGGTATCTCTTGGTGCCTAATATGAAATCTAAGTCATGGAGTGTCAAGTTACCTGCCCACTGCTCAACCAAGCCGTTACCTTGCAGAGAACTCAGGTTTTCTTTCAGGCGCTGCACGCTGGCTGCAGCAGCCGGAGACGGCCGCCCCCCAGCACGAGAAGCGCCCCGCTGCGGAGGTGCAGCGGGGCGCTTGGAAGCAGGAGATGCGGCGGTTGCTATGCGGCAGCCGGGTCGAGCCCAAAGCCGAAGACAGCCACCAGCACCACGATGGCCAGCGCAATGCGGTACCAGCCGAAGACGCCGAAGTCGTGCTTTTGGATGTAGCCCATGAGGAACTTGATCGACAGCACAGAGGTGACGAAGGCCACCACCAGGCCCACGGCGCCCACGGCGAGCTCCGTGCTGGTGAGCACCACGCCGCCCAACACGAGCTTGGCGATCTTGAGCACGCTCCAGCCGAACATGACCGGGATGGCCATGAAGAAGCTGAACTCGCTTGCGGCAACGCGCGAGCAGCCGCAGAGCAGGCCGCCGATGATGGTGGAGCCGGAGCGGGAGGTGCCGGGGACGATGGCCAGGCACTGGAAGCAGCCGATCTTGAAGGCGGTGGGCAGGTCGAGCTCCTCGACTTCCTGCACGCGGCGGCGCGAGTGCGCGCCCTGCCTCTTGTTGAGGCGCTCCATCACGATGAAGATCACGCCGTAGAGGATGAGGGCGCCGGCGATGACGACGGCGTTGTAGAGGTGGGCGTCTGCCCAGTCGTCCAGGGCAACGCCCACGATGGCGGCGGGGATGCAGCCCACGACGACCTTGCCCCACAGGCTCCAGGTGCCCTTGCGCTGCTCGGGGGTCTTCTTGCGGCTGAAGGGGTTGAGCTTGCTGAAGTAGAGGATGATGACGGCCATGATCGCGCCGAGCTGGATGACCACGGTGAACATCTCCATGAACTCCGCCGAGACGTCCATGGTGATGAAGTTGTTGAACAAGACCAGGTGACCGGTGCTGGACACGGGCAGCCATTCGGTGATGCCCTCTACCAGGCCGAAGAAGAATGCTTTGAGCATTTCCAGGAACATGGGATACCTCTCAGTGCGTTTTGGTTGCGTTTGTCCAAGGCAGGCCGTTCATTATACGACCCACTGCGACGCAGAAAGCCCGCTGGGAGCATTCTTCACAATCTTTCAGCTTTGGCGCGCTCCGGGCGCCCGCCCGCCCTCCCCGCCTGTGGATGCATGCGCATTTTGGCGGGTCTGTGCCGAAAAGGTATTGTCACAGAGGGTCCGTGAGATTATCTTGCAAGGCACCGCGGCAAGAGGGACGCCGCACTATCAAAGGAGAGAGTTATGCCTATCCCCGAGATCGATACCGACGAGTGCTCCGGCTGCGGCATCTGCGTTGATACCTGCGGCAACGAGGTTCTCGACATCGTTGGCTCTGTTGCCACCGTTGTAAACGAGGACGCATGCACCGCCTGCGGCGACTGCATGGAGGAGTGCCCCATGGGTGCCATCGAGGTTGAGGACGAGTAGCGCTCGCCCCTGCGCATTCACAGCACAGAGCCCGCTCTCAGGGGGAGAGCGGGCTCTTTTCTTTTCCCCTGCGGCTTGCGCGGGAGGCTGCTACTTGACGTTGTAGCGGTTCTGGGCCTTGAGCGGCCCTTCGTCGACGATGCAGAGGGCGGCCTCTGCGGCGATGGCGGTGGCTGCGCGGAAAGCCTCGCCCTCCTCGCCGCGGGGCGCCTGGAGCACGTAGTCGGCCACGGGCTTGCGTCCCGGCGGGTGGTCGATACCCACGCGGACGCGCGCGTAGGCGTTGCTGCCGAGCTTGTCGTGGATGGAGCGCAGGCCGTTATGGCCGCCATGGCCGCCGCCCACCTTGACGCGCACGTCGCCGTTGGGGATGTCGAGCTCGTCGTGGATGACGAGTATCTCCTCCGGGGCGATCTTGTACGCCGCGGCGATCTTGCTCACGGGGCCGCCGCTGGTGTTCATGTAGCTTTGCGGCTTGGCGAGGATGAGCTCTTGGCCCCCGCGCTTGACATGGGCGGTGAGGGCGCCGTGCTCGCTCTTCCAGTAGTTGGCGCGCAGCTCGTGGGCCAACTCGTCGACTGCCATGAAGCCGGCGTTGTGACGGTTGTCTGCGTATTCGGGGCCCGGGTTTCCCAGGCCGACGACGAGTTTGATGGTCATCTGCTCACTCCAAGAGCAGGGCCCGCACGCAGCGGGCCCCGACGTGTTGGGCATTGCGCGGGCGCGGTGCCCGCAGGGCGCTTAGGCGAAGATGCCTGCGACGGAGCCGTCGGCGAAGACGGCGTCCATGGTGCGGGCGAAGAGCGGCGCCACGCTCAGGACCTTGATCTTGCCGGTCTGGCGCTCAAGCGGCACGGGCACGGCGTTGGTGACGATGCACTCCTCGATGCAGGAGTTCTCGATGCGGTCGTAGGCCGGGCCGGAGAAGATGCCGTGGGTGGCGCAGGCGTAGACGGCGCGGGCGCCGCGGGCCTGCAGGGTGGCGGCGGCTGCGCACAGCGAGCCGGCGGTGTCGATCATGTCGTCGTTGAGGATGCAGATCTTGTCAGTGACGTCGCCGATGAGCGCGGTGATCTCTGCCTGGTTGTGCTTGGGACGGTCCTTGTGCATGATCGCGATGTCGCAGTCGAGCATGGAGGAGAACTTCTTGGCGGCCTTGGCGCGGCCCACGTCCGGGCTCACCACGCACAGCTCCTCGGAGTTCCAGCCCTTGTTCTTGAAGTAGTCGACGAAGATGGGCATGGCGGTCATGTGGTTGACCGGGATGTTGAGGAAGCCCTGGATGGCGTCTTGGTGCAGGTCTAGCGCGATGATGTTGTCTGCACCTGCGGCGGTGAGCAGGTCGGCCACCAGCTTGGCGGTGATGGGCTCGCGAGGCGCGGCCTTGCGGTCTTGGCGGGCATAGCCGTAGTGGGGGACGACAGCGGAAATGTGGCGGGCAGAGGCGCGCTTTGCCGCGTCGATCATGATCAGGAGCTCCATGAGGGCGTCGTTGACGTCGAAGCCGTTGCCCGCGCAGACAGACTGCACGAGGAAGATCTCCTTGCCGCGAATGCTCTCGAGGTAGCGCGCGTAGATCTCGCCGTTGGCGAACTTCTCGAGCTTGACGTTGCTGAGGTTGATGTTGAGCTCGGTGGCGATCTCGTCTGCCAGCCCGGGGTTGACCGAGCCGCTGAAGACCATCATCTGCTTTGTCATTTCCATGGTTGTGCTCCCGCGTGTCTGTTGCTGTTTGTGCCTGACCGGTTGCAGGCGTACTTGCATAGTGTACAACCCGCGCTGTGCCAAAGAGGCCAGCCGCACGGCCAAAATGCGCGCCAGAAGGCTACTTCCTTCCGCGGCCCTCTTTGTTGACCTGGCGGGCGCGGCCCAGGGCGAGCGCGCCGTCGGGCACGTCGTCGGTGATGACGCTGCCGGCCGCCACCAGGGCGCCCTCGCCGATCGCGACCGGGGCCACCATCATGGTGTCGCTGCCGATGAAGGCGTCGGCACCGATGGTGGTCTTGTGC
>SFLO01000117.1 GCA_004553405.1 Coriobacteriaceae bacterium | reverse complement strand
GGGTAGCCATAGCCCTGCACGTAGGCCAGGGCGCCGGCTGCTGCCAGCAGGATGAGGATGATGACGACAGCCAGCGCAGCCTTGAGGCCGCGGTTGCCCCTGCGGGCCTTGCGGCGCTCCTCCTTGGCGGCCTGGTCGATGGCCTCCTCGCTGATGGTGAAGAAGGCGGTGTCCTCGGGGCTGGGGATGAGGCTTTCCTCGCGCTCCTCGTCTTCGCCGGCCTGGGGCTCGGGGGCACCCTCCTGGGGGAGGTGCTCTTCTTCGGCGGCTTGCGCCTGGGCCTCGTCGTCTCCGTCGAAGGGCACGGTGACGACGGGGAAGGTCTGGGTCACAGCCTCTGCGATGTCGTCTTCGGGCTGGCCTGCCTCGTCAGGCTCCCCTGCGGCGTCATCGCCGGCGGACTCGCCCTCCTGGCCGGCCTCGGGCTCATCGTCCTGGGGCAGGGGTGCGGGCTCCCACATGGCGTCTTCGTCAAGGGGCTCCTCCTCGGCGGCGGGCTCCTCTTCAGGCAGATCGCCCTCCTCGGGCTGCCCGGATTCCTCCTCGCCGGCGGCGGGCTCGCCCTCCCCGGGCTCGGAGGGCGCAGGGTCATCGCCAGATTCGGCTTGGGCCTCGAGGGGTTCGGCTGCCTCCTGGGGTTCGAAAGCTGCGGGCTCGAGCTGCTCTGCGACAGCAGGGGCCTGCGCTGCGGGAGCGACGGCCACGCCGAGCACAGCGCCGAAGCGATCGCGCAGCGAGCGGGCCATGGAATAGTCGTGCGCAGCGACGGCAGAGAGCTTGTAGCCCCCGTCTGCCACAGCGGCCTCGAACGACTCGACGGCTTCGCCCACACGCCCGCATGCGAGCAGGGCCTGGCCCAAACACGCGCGGCACTTGTTGGCACCTGCGGCGGGCAGGCCCAAGTCGAGGGCGGTCTCGAAGGTGGAGACGGCGTCTGCCGGGCGCTCTAGCTCCATGAAGCAGATGCCCAGGTTGACCAGGGCCTTGCCGGGGTTGGGGTTGGAGGGGTCGAGCGCGGCCTCGCGGTAGGCGGAGCCGGCCTCCTCCATGGAGCCGAGCTTGAGCTGGACGGCGCCGATGCCGCTGAGCGCCTTGTACGGCGTGGGGTAGAACGGGTAGTCGAGGGCCTTCTCGAAGGCGGCCAGGGCCTTGGGGTAGTCCTCTGATGAGAGGTAGGCCGTGCCCAGGTTGACCAGCAGCGAGGGCTGGCGGTCGGCGGAAACGAGCTCGAGGGCCTTGCCGTAGTACTCGGAGGCCTTCTCGGGTTCTCCGCTTTTGATATAGCAGTTTCCGATGAGATGGAAGAACTTGCCGGCCTCTGCGCCGGAGAGCTCCTCTACGTCACGGGTGCAGGCGGAGAAGCCCACGAGGGCAGACTTGTAGTCGCCCTTCGCATAGGCCTCCTGGGCCTCTTTGAACACTGCGATATCCACTGGCAGCCCCAATCCTCGCGCGGCTTAGTTGGCGTTCTCGATGACGATGGACTCCATCACGTCGCCCTTGCGCAGGCTGTGGACGACCTCGATGCTCTCTGCGTCCATGCAGTCGCCAAAGACGGTGTAGTTGGGGTCGAGGAAGTGCTGGGCGCCCAGGCAGAAGTAGAACTGGGAGCCGGCGGAGTTGGGCATGGAGGAGCGGGCCATGGCCAGGGTGCCGTCCTCGTGGCTGTTGTGGGGGTTGGTGCTGTACTCCTCGTGGATGGAGTAGCCGGGGTTGCCGGTGCCGGTGCCGAGCGGACAGCCGCCCTGGATGACGAAGTCGGGCACGTAGCGGTGGAACTTGAGGCCGTCGTAGTAGCCCTTCTGAGCCAGCTCGACGAAGTTGCCCACGTGGATGGGGGCGTCCTCACCGTGGAGCTGGACGCGGATGACGCCCTTGTTGGTGGTGATGGTTGCGGTCTCCTTGCCGTTGGGCTTGTACTCGGGGGTGTAGAGTGCCATGTTTCAGCCTCCTGAGAGCACGCTAACGCGCGCCGTATTAGGACAATAACCCCCTGATTTTAGCAGTAAACCGCTCTGTCCCTCGCTCTTGGGTCGATTGTGGTAGATTTCTTGACTGCAGCTGCCATGCGCAGCGGCGCGTCCTCTTAGCTCAGCTGGATAGAGCGTCTGCCTCCGGAGCAGAAGGCCGCAGGTTCGAACCCTGTAGAGGGCACCATCGATGAAGCGGGCACCCCCATGCGGCGGGTGCCCTTTCTCTAGCTGGAGGCCAGCCTGTGCGCCTGGCGCTGGCGGGCGAGCTCGAGCCCCTTTTCCACAAAACCGCCCGAATAGCGCTCGCGCACGATGTGCGTGTAGCGGTTTGCGCTGTCCTCGAACTTCGAGAGCTGGTAGGACAGGCAGCCCATCACCTGCTCGTCTGCCCCGATGGAGCGGTAGAACTCCTGCATGAAGCCGATCACGTTGCGCGCCGCCCTGGCAGCGGTGTTGGCCGTGCCCAGGGGGCTCACGATGCGCACCGTCTTGAGGTCGTAGTGGCTGGCGTTCTTGAAGTTCTGCGCAGCCTGGACCTGGTGCTTTTCCTCGAAGGGCTCCGGCGGCGTGGATGCCAGCCACACCAAGAAGAGCTGGGCGAAGAAGACGTCTTGCACGTTGACGCCTGCCGGGTAGAGGGGGTTGAGGTCGAACATCCTCAGCTCGATGTGGCTCACGTCGCCGGCGCGCAGGCCCGCAAGACCGTAGGCGCCCCGGGGCTTGATGCGTATGGGGTAGTAGAGCTCGCTGGGCGCCTGCACCAGGCCGCTGTCCACATAGCGCTGGATGCTGTCTGCATAGGCCCCCAGGCTCGAGTAGTCGAGCACGGGCGAGAAGTAGTTCCAGTAGCCCAGCTCGCTGCAGCGCACCGTGCCCAGGCCCATGAAGAGGTCCTCTCCCATGCGCTTCTTCTCGACGAAGGAGGAGTCCATCAGGGGGCTCGCCGCCGTGATCGCCGTCATGATCCAGCCGTAGGCCACCGCGCGCTCGGCCAGCGCCACGTAGAGGGCGTCCTTGTAGGCGGTGAAGTCGTCCTCGCCGCTGGCCTCGAAGCTCGCCCGCAGCAGCTCGTCTGCGAAGGAGTAGTTGAAGTGGATCCCGCAGAAGGTCATCTTGTAGCGGCCGTAGCGCTCGCTGAGGTACTCGCGGTAGGCGGTCTTTTCCTCCTGCTCGCCCTCGAAGCGCGCGACCGGGATGTCGCGCTCGCTGCGGATGTAGGGCGGGTTGGAGAAGGGCCACAGCAGCTCGGGCTGGGGGAGCTGGGCCAGGGTGCGCTGCACCAGGGTGTCATAGGCCTCGAGCTCTGCCACGACCTCCTGCGGGCTGCCGCAGACGCCGGTGTTGATCTCGAGCTGGTTTTCGGAGAAGTCGCACAGGATGTGGGGGTCGCGCGGGAAGGGATGGGGTGTTTGCGCGAGGAAGCCGTCCGGCGTGATGCGCAGGCTCTCGCGCTCGAGCCCGAAGCTGCCCTTGAAGAGCAGGGACCTCACCTTGTCGTTGTCAACGCGAAGCATACAGCCCTCTCTCCGTGCGGTGGCGCAATTCCTAGCATCTTGCTGGGATATACTACTGCGATTACGGGAACACTGTAGCGCAAGAGCGAGAAAAAGCCGCGGCTGCTGCCGGCCTGGGGGCGCTCCCCCGCCAGACAGCGGCGCGAATAACGCTAGAATGTGGTCTCGCACGCCTCCTTAGCTCAGTTGGATAGAGCATCGGACTTCTAATCCGGCGGTCGCAGGTTCGAGCCCTGCAGGGGGCGCCACGAAAACGGCGCGGGCCGGGAGAGC
>SFLO01000116.1 GCA_004553405.1 Coriobacteriaceae bacterium | reverse complement strand
GCTGCTGGCTGCTGCCGCTGCTTGCGCGGCTGGGCGTGCGCTGCTGCTCACCCGCAAAGCGCTGGCGCGCAGAGGGGGCCTGGCGGCGCTGGGAGCTGCCGTTGTAGTCGCTGCCGTAGATGTCGTCTCTTCTGCTCATTAGTCCACGATCTTTGCCTGGTAGAAGCCGGGGCTGTCATAGTTAAGGACCTCGAAGCGGTAGCCCAGATCCTTGAGGCCCTCGATGATCTGCGGCAGGGCGGCCACGGTGGACTCCTTGCCGGGGTTGTCGTGCATGAGCACGCAGATGGGGCTGTTGGTGCGGGCGAAGGACTTGGCCTGGCCCAGCACGTTGCTCACGATCTTGTCCTTGGGGGTGGAGCCGTTCACAAACTGCGAAGGCTCGGAGTCTCCGGCAAGGACGTTCCAGTCGAAGTACTGGTAGCCGCGCTTGAGGATCTCGCAGGGGAGCTTCTTGCCGATCTTGGAGTTGTAGTAGGCGATGGTGGGGCTGCCGCCGGCAAAGCGCATGATATTGATCTCGTGGCCCAGCTTGGCCTCGAGCTTTTCCTTGGTCTTGTCGAAGTCCGTGTCGAAGTAGTTGTCGACCGTGCCCTTGTAGTAAGAGTAGCTCTCGTTTTGCTCCCAGTCGTGGATGCCCACGGCGTTGCCGCGCTCCTCGATCTCCTTCAGCATGTCGAGCTGGAGGTAGTCCTGCTCTTCGTCGTTGGCCAGGCAGAACCAGGTGCCGCAGGCGTCGTACTGGTCGAGGATGTCGAGCACCTTGGCGGTGTTGTAGCAGGGGCCGTCGTCGAAGGTGAGGTAGCAGACCAGGCCGCTCTTGTCGCCCATGAAGGAGAGGCGGCCCTGGGCGTTACGCCACTCGATGAGGTTGTCGTCGTACTTTGCCTTGAGGTCGGTGTTCGCCGTTGTGGCCTCGTCCACCTGGGCGTCGAGCTGCTCGAGCTGGGCCTTGGACTCCTCGATCTTCTTCGAGGTGCCGCCCAGCACGAAGGCCTGGCCCACCACGGCGACGAGCGCCACGGCGCACAGGGCGGTGAGGACGATGCTGAGTATGTTGCGGTTCCCGTTCATAAATGCAGATTATCGCACACGAACCCCACGTTCGCCCCCAACGTGAAATCAACAGAAAACCTTAACCTCGGGCTTCGTCTTGGGCGGCTTCGACGGCGTCTGCCATGGCGCGCAGGAGGTCGACGGCGATGTCGAGCACCGGCTCGCCCTTGCCCACGGGGATGCGGTAGACCTTGGTCCCGCTCACGTAGATGCCGCGGTGGCGGGTGATGAGGGCCTTGGCATCCGGGCTGGCGTTGATCACGGCCTGCACGGTCTTGCTCACCTCGCCGATGACCAGCTTGCCGCCCACCTGGGCCACGCTCGTAGCGCCGATCACCTGGCACAGCGCCTTGGCGCGGGCGCGGTTGCAGATGTTGGCGGCCGGCTGCGGCAGGGCCCCGTAGGCGCTGCGCATCTTGGCGGCGATGTCGTCGACATCCTCCACCGTGACGGCCGCGGCCAGGCGGCGGTAGTAGAGCACGCGCTCGCCGCCGTCTTCCATGTACTCGGCCGGGATGAGGAAGTCCGCCGCCACGTCCACGTGGATCTCCGGGTGGGCGAGCTTGTCCTCGCCGCGCGCCTCGCTCACGGCCTCTGCCAGCAGGCTGGCGAAGAGGTCGAAGCCCACGGCGCTCATGTTGCCGCTCTGCTCGGCTCCCATGAGGGTGCCCGCACCGCGTATCTCCAGGTCCTTCATAGCGACCCTCATGCCGCTTCCCAGCTCTGTGAACTCGCCGATAGCTTCCAGGCGCTGGGTGGCCTCCTCCGTGAGGGGCTGGTTGGAGGGGAAGAGGAAGTACGCGTAGGCCTGGCGCTGGGAGCGGCCCACGCGGCCCTTGAGCTGGTAGAGCTGCGCCAGACCCAGGCGCTGGGAATCCTCGATGATGAGGGTGTTGGCATGGGGGTTGTCCAGGCCGCTTTCCACGATGGTGGTGGCCACCAGGACGTCGATTTCTCCCCCGTTGAAGCGCTCCATCATGTCCTCGACCATGGACGGCGCCATCTGGCCGTGCGCCACGCCGATGCGGGCCTCGGGCACGGCGGCGCGCACGGACTCCTCGGCGTCCTCGATGGTGCGCACACGGTTGCTCACGTAGTAGACCTGGCCGCCGCGCTGGATCTCGCGGCGTATGGCCTCGCCGATCAGGTCCTCGTCCCACTCCCCCACGTGCACCTTGACGGGGCGGCGGTTGGTGGGCGGCGTGGTGATGAGGCTCATGTCGCGCACGCCGGAAAGGCTCATCTGCAGGGTGCGCGGGATGGGCGTGGCGCTGAGCGTGAGCACGTCGACGCTCTCGCGCAGGTTCTTGAGCTGCTCCTTGTGGCCCACGCCAAAGCGCTGCTCCTCGTCGATGATGATGAGGCCCAGCTCCTTGGGGTTGACGTCGCGCGAGAGCAGGCGGTGCGTGCCCACCAAGACGTCGACCTCGCCCTTGGCAAAGCCCTCGAGCGCGGCCTTCTGCTGGGCCTGGCTGCGAAAGCGGCTGAGCACCTCCACACGCACCCCAAAGGGCGAGAAGCGATCGCTGAAGGTGCTGAAGTGCTGCTGGGCCAGGATGGTGGTGGGGCACAGAATCATCACCTGGCGGTGGTCGGTGATGGCCTTGAAGGCGGCGCGCATGGCGACTTCTGTCTTGCCAAAGCCCACGTCGCCGCAGATGAGGCGGTCCATGGGCTTCTCGCTTTCCATGTCCGCCTTGACCTCGGCGATCGCCGCCGCCTGGTCGGGCGTCTCCTCGTAGGGGAAGAGCTCCTCCATCTGCACCATGAACTCGCCGTCCGGACTGTAGCGGTAGCCCTTGACGGTGGATCGGCGCGCGTAGAGGTCCACCAGGTCGAAGGCGAGCTTCTTGGCAGACTTGCGCGCCTTGCCCATCGCGCGCGACCAGTCGGCCGTGTGCAGGCGGGTGAGGCGCGGGCTCGAGCCGTCCGGCCCCACGTAGCGGGTGACGCGGTCGATCTGCTCGACGGGCACGAAGAGCTTGTCGCCTTCTGCATAGGCCAGCAGCAGGTAGTCGCGCTCGAGGCCGTCGACCTCCTGGCGCACGATGTCTTTGAAGAGCGCGATGCCGTGACTGGCGTGCACCACGTAGTCGCCCGGCTTGAAGGGGAAGCTGAGCTCGGTGACATCCACGCGACGGCGGGCGGGGCGGCGCGACGAGCGCGCGGAGAGGTCACCGATGGAGAGCAGGGCCAGGTGGGCGTCTGGGATGATGAAGCCGGTGGGCAGATCGAGCTCGGAGATGTTGAGGAGGTCCTGGCGCAGGGGCTCGGTGCTGCCCTCGAGGCGCTCGACGTAGCTCAGGCCGCTGTCTGTGAAGAGCATCTCCATGTCCTTGCGGGCCTTGCGGTCTGCCACGCAGAAGAGCGCGCTGTAGCGCGAGTCCGCCAGGGCGGCGCAGGTGGAGACGAGCCGCTCCTCGCGGCCTTGGAAGCTGGGGCGCTGGATGGGGAGCTCGACGTCCACGCCGGCACCCACGCGCATCATCGACTGCAGGGTGAGCCGCTGCTGCGTGCCGAAGTCGAGCTTGGCAGGCGGGCAGAAGAGCCCGCTGAGCTCCTCCGGGCGCACGCCGGCGTTGTTGGCCGAGGCAGAGAGCTCGTCATAGCGGCGGGATGCACCGTCGAAGAGCGAGCGCGGCTCCGCCAGCACCACCAGGGTCTGCGCTGCGGCATGCGCCACGGGGATGGCGGGCTCTTTGCACACCGCCGG
>SFLO01000115.1 GCA_004553405.1 Coriobacteriaceae bacterium | reverse complement strand
CCTGCTGCCCGTTCTCAAGGAGAACGGCGTCGTCGACTCCGGCGGCTTTGGCCTGGCCATCCTCATCGGGGCCTTTGTCGCCGCCGTCACCGGAGACGCCGGCGAGCTGCCCGACGCCGCCGAGTTCTCGCGCCCGCAGGCCAAGGTCGCCATCGAGCAGGTCAACGACTGGGCCGGCTCCGACTACATGTACTGCACCGAGTTCCTCTTCAAGAGCGACCACGTCGACGTCGCGCAGACCCTCGAGTTCCTCGGCGGCCTGGGAGACTGCGAGCTCATGGTGGGCGCCCACCCGGACTTTAAGGTCCACGTCCACACAGACACCCCCGGCGTCGTTCTCAACTACATGACCGAGCGCGGCCAGGTGGCAGAGGTCTTCATCCACAACATGCTGCTCGAGTCCGAGGAGCGCAACGAGTCGCTCAAGGACGAGCAGGCGCAGCCGGCCAAGCCCCTGGGCTTCGTCGCTGTCGCCGCCGGCTCCGGCATGGCAGAGATCCTCAAGTCGCTGGGCGTCGACTGCGTGGTGAGCGGCGGCCAGACCATGAACCCCTCCACCAAGGACCTCTTGGAGGCTATCGAGCAGGTCAATGCAGAGAGCGTCATCATCCTGCCCAACAACAAGAACATCATCATGGCCGCTCAGGCGGCGGCGGACTGCTCCGAGAAGCCCGCGGCCGTCGTGCCCACCAAGAGCGTCCCCGCATCGTTTTCTGCCATGTTCGCCGTCGACCCCCAGGGCAGCCTGGAGGACAACGTCGAGGCCATGGAGGAGGCGCTCGAGGAGGTCTCCTGCGGCGAGGTCACCGTCGCCATCAAGGACTCCAAGACCTCCGGTGGCGAGGCCATCGCGCCGGACGACTTCATCGGCATCGCCAACGGCTCGCTCGACGTGGTGGGCTCCAGCGTCGAGGAGGTCACCCTCGCGCTCATCCGCCAGCTCAACGACGACCTTGACACCCTCACCCTGCTCGCAGGTGAGGACTACAGCGACGAGGCCCTCGAGGCCCTGGTCGAGATGATCGAAGACGAGTTCGAGGACCTCGAGGTCGACGCCCAGCGCGGCGAACAGCCCCTGTACCCCATCGTCTTCTCCATCGAGTAGGGGAGGGAAACCCCCATGGCAGCCGAGGACTTCGCCATCGTCACGGACAGCGCCTGCGACATCTGCCCCGAAGAGCTGAGCAGCTGGGGCGTGCGCTGCGTCAACCTCCAGGTCTCTGACCAGGCGGGCAACCCGCTGGCAAGCGACAACTCGCCCGCCAACGTCGAGGCCTTCTACGACTGGATGGCAACGCACGACGAGCTGCCCAAGACCTCCATGCCCACGCCCCTGGACTTCGGCCAGCTCTACAGCGAGCTGGCTCGCCAGGGCTACAAGCGCATCATCTCGCTCCACCTGCCCGAGGTGATGTCTGGCACCTGCAACTGCGCACGCATGGCGGCGCAGTCCGCCCCTGTGCCCGTCGACGTCGTCGACCTGCGCCGCAACACCCTGGCCCAGGGCCTGCTGGTGAGGCGCGCCGCCCAGATGCGCGCAGACGGCTGCAGCGCAGACGAGGTCCTGGCCGCCCTCGAGGAAACCGGCCCCGCCTGCAGCATCTGCTTTGCGGTGGACCAGCTCGACAACCTCGTCAGGGGCGGGCGCGTGGGCCGCGCCACCGGCCTGGTCGCCAACATGCTCGACATCAAGCCCATACTCACTGTGGGCCCCGACGGCGCCGTTGACAGCATCGGCATGGCCAAGTCCATGAAGCGCGCCGTGAGCCGCCTGGTCAAGCGCGCCGAGGAGCTCGTCGCCGAGCTGGGCCCCCTGGAGGGCTATCTCGTGCACGTGCGCAACACCAAGGCCCTCGAGGCCCTGCGCGCCGGCCTGGCAGACAAGGCCGTCGCCTTCACAGAGCTGGGCGTGCGCCAGGTGGGCCCCATCATCGCCACCCATGTGGGTCTGGGCTGCGTGGGCTTTGCCTACATACCGCCCCGGGGCTAGATGCCTGCCGCCCCCGCACACAGCTTGAGCCTCGACAGCCCCGTCACGCATGTGCGGGGCTGTGCTTCAGCGCGCGCCAAGGCCCTGGCCAAGCTGGGCATCGCCACCGTGCGCGACCTGGTCTGCTGGTATCCCCACCGCTACATCGACCTCTCCAACCGCGTCCCCTGCGCAAGCGCGCCCTTGGGCGAGACGGTGAGCGTGGTGGGCCGCCTGGAGGGCGTGCGCCAAAAGCAGCCGCGCCCCGGCATGCACGTCATCGAGGCCGCGGTGGTCGACGAGACCGGCGCCATGGCCCTGGTGTGGTTCAAGCAGCCCTGGCTCATCAACTCCCTGCACCCGGGGGACCGCGTCTGCGCCACGGGGAAGGTCGCCTTCAACTACGGGATGCGCCAGATGAGCTCGCCGCTTATCGAGGTGCTGGGCCAGGGGGATGACGGCCCCCAGGGCATGCTGCCCGTGCACCGCGCCTGCGAGGGCGTCTCTGCCGCGTGGATGCGCCGCCTGGTGGCCAACGCCCTCAACCAGCTGGGCGACTCGCTGGCAGACCCCCTGCCCGCGCGCCTGCGGGCGGGCAGGCGCCTCATGGGACTCAAGGCCGCGCTGAGGGCCGTGCACTTCCCCCGCGACGCCCGCCAGCTCGAGGAGGCGCGCCGCCGCCTGGCCTACGAGGAGCTGCTGCGCCTGCAGCTGGAGATGATGATGCGCCGCAACCGCGAGCTTGCCGGCGCTCGCGCCTGCGCCCATGTGCGCGGCGCGGGCGTGGAGGCGCTGCTGCGCGGGCTGCCCTTTGAGCTCACGGGCGACCAGCGTCGCGCGGCGGGCGAGATCTTTGCGGACATGCAGGCGCCGCAGCCCATGAACCGCATGCTGCTGGGCGATGTGGGCTGCGGCAAGACCGTCGTCGCGGCGCTTGCCTGCGCCCTGGCGGCAGACAGCGGCTGGCAGGCGGCCATGATGGCGCCCACCGAGGTGCTCGCCCGCCAGCACGCCGCCAAGCTGGGCCCGCTGATGGAGCAGGCCGGCATTGGCTGGGGCCTGCTCACGGGCTCGACCCCCGCAGCGCAGCGCGCACAGCTGCTGGAGGGCCTGGCCAGCGGCAGCGTGCAGGTGGTCTTCGGGACCCATGCGCTCATCGAAGACGATGTGCGCTTCAGGCGCCTGAGCCTGGCCGTGATCGACGAGCAGCACCGCTTTGGCGTGGGGCAGCGCGCCCGCCTGCGCGCCAAGGGCGAGGGCTGCGACCTGCTGGTGATGACGGCGACCCCCATCCCGCGCACCCTGGCGCTCACGCTCTACGGCGACCTCGACACGAGCTTCATACGCGAGCGCCCCGGCAACCGCCCCCCGGTGCGCACGCAGCTCGTCTCGCGCGGCAGCAGGAGGGTGGCCTACGAAGCCATACGCCGCGCGCTTGCCGCCGGCCGGCAGGCCTACATCATCTGCCCCCTGGTGGGCCTGAGCGCCAAGCAGCGCGCCCAGGCGGCTGAAGACGGCCGCATGGGGGGCGCCCTGAGGGGCGAGGCCGATCTGGCGCAGCCCAAGGCCGCCCGCGAGGAGGCAGCCTACCTCGCGGCGAAGGTCTTCCCCGGGGCGCGGGTGGGCCTGCTCACCGGCCAGATGCCCGCTGCAGAGAAGGCCCAGGTCATGGCCGACTTTTCCAGCGGGGCGATACAGCTGCTGGTGGCCACGACGGTGGTGGAGGTGGGCGTTGACGTGCCTAACGCCACCGTGATGATGATCGAGGACGCAGACCGCTTTGGCTTGTCGCAGCTGCACCAGCTGAGGGG
>SFLO01000114.1 GCA_004553405.1 Coriobacteriaceae bacterium | reverse complement strand
CCAAGGTCACCTGCTACCTGCCCTAACCGCCACGCGGGATACGTCTAAGGAACCTCAAGATGCAGAGACGAAAAGGCTTCACCACAATGACCGACCTGGACGAGTTCGAGCGCACCACCTGGGCTTTCCTCACCAACGTGAAGATGGTGTGGGAGTACGAGGGCATGGCCTATCTCTTCCGCCAGGAGGGTATCCCCCTGTACGGCTACGAGAAGGGCACCACCAAGATGAACCATCCTGTGATGGGCATGGTCATCCCTCCCAGCAAGGACAAGAACTACGGCGTGGACATCTACGTCCCCGCAAAGCAGAAGTCCAGAGCTCTCAAGCTGATTGCCGACCAAGAGCGCCTGCGCGCATGCGCGGAGCTCGAGGCTGTCGAGGGCCCCGCGTGCCATGAGCGCTTTGAGGCCGAGGCGCGCGCGAGCAAGGAGCGCTACGAGCAGGGTCGGAGGGCGCGCCGCAAAGAGCGCCTGCGCAGGCAGCTGAGGTCTCTGCTTCCTGCAGCTGTCAGAGAGTGAGGCCTGACAGCTTCTCGCGGGCCCGCTGTTCACGCAGCGCCTGCCCTCAGCTGCAGCGCCGCCTCCTCTCTTCGGCGCTGCAGCCCGCCTCACGCAACCAAGCCATTCACAAAGCAAGGAGCGATACCGATGCTTCAGACCATTGAAGACACCGCCGCGCCCAAGAAGGGCAACGGCATCCACTATGCCTTCGCGATCTGCCTGGGCGGCTTCCTCACCCAGATGATCGTGCTGAGCTGCCAGCGCATTCCCTCCATCGCGCTGGAATCCATTCGTGAGACCCTCGGTGTCGGCTATGCCGAGGTGGGTCTCATCACCTCGGTGTTCATGATCTTCTATGCCGGCCTTTCTATCGTGTGGGGCATGCTGGGTGACAAGATCGGCACCCGCAAGGCCATCACGCTGGCCTGTGCTCTTGCCGCTCTTGGTGCCATCTCCTTCGGCATCCTGGCGCCCATGGGCCTCTATGTGGCCATCGCCACCTGGGCTATCGCCGGTGTTGGCACCGCCGGCCTGTTGATGGCCATCCTCCCCAAGATCGTGAGCCGCTGGTTTGCCCCTAACAAGCGCGGCTTCGGCATGTCGCTGATCACCCCGGGCGCAAACTTCTCCGCCATGATCTTGGGCATCGTGGCCCCGATGATCATCGCCGCCACCGGCTGGCAGGCCACCTACATCATCTTTGGCGTGCTCTTCGCCGCGATCGCGGTCTTCGTCGCCATCGTCTTCCGCGAGGGCCCCGAGGAGAAGGGCCTGGCTCCTTACGGCGCCCCTGCCGGCACCCAGGCCGCCCCTGAGCCCATCGTCGAGAAGGCTGCCGAGCAGGAGGGCTCCCTCAGCAAGCTGGGTCGCGTTCTGAAGATGCCCATCGCCTGGCACTTCGGCCTGTTCTATATCGTCTATCAGATCGCCTACATGGCTGCCACCCAGTACTACGTCTCCTCCATCCAGTCCGTTGGCTTCGAGCTGGGTCAGGCTGCCCTCGCCATCACCATCGGCGGCGTGCTCACCATCTGCGTCGAGCTCATCCTCGGCCAGCTCTCGGACCGCATGGAGCGCAAGAACATCATCGGCGCCGTGGTGCTGATCGGCGCGGTTCTGGGCTTTGGCTACTGGTTCTACCTGACCCACACTACCGCACCCAGCCTGTACGTCTGCTACTTCTTCGTCTCACTGATCAGCGCATCCACTGGCGTCATCACAGTCATCATGACTGGTGCGGGCGAGTATTTTGACGACGATGTCCGCGCAACCGGCACGGGTTTTGTGGGAACCGTCAACCTCGTGGGCCGCTATCTGGGTCCCTGGATCGCGGGCATGATCATTGACGCGACGGGTGTCGTCGGCAACTCCTTCGGCATCGTGGGCGTGTGTTTCCTCATCGCCGCCCTCATCGCGTTCAGCTTCCCCCGCGTCTCCAAGGTGCGTCCCCACGCACAGCAGGGCTAGATGCAGTTTTCCGGTAGGCGCCTTCCTCCTTGGGCGCCTGCCGGGACGCACCGCCCTACCCCTCACATCTTGTACGAGCGGCTGTTTCCCCCAGAGTGCCGCTATCCTCCTCTTTCAAGGCACCGCATCTGCTGCGGTGCCTTGGCGCGCTTGGGGTGCCGTGCATGTGATGAGCGACAGGCAGCGCGGGTTGCGCGCTTATAATCGAGCGCATGACACCGGAGCAGGACATCCACTACATGAGCATGGCGGTCGAGCAGGCCCGCCTGGCGGCCGAGCTGGGCGAGGTGCCCATCGGCGCCGTGGTGGTCTACGACCCCATCGACCCCGCCACGCGCCGCCACGTGCTGCCGCAGCCCCAGGTTCTCGCCCGTGCGGGCAACCGCCGCGAGACCGCCCAGGACCCCAGCGCCCACGCGGAGTTCACGGCGATGATGGAGGCCAGCCGCGCCCTGGGCCGCTGGCGCCTGAGCGGCTGCACGGTCTACGTCACCCTGGAGCCCTGCATCATGTGCGCCGGCCTCATGCACCAGGCGCGGGTGGACCGCTGTGTCTACGGAGCGCCAGACGAGCGCGCCGGCGCCCTGGGCACGCTCTACAGCGTCCATGCAGACGAGCGCCTCAACCACAGCTTCGAGGTGGAGGCCGGCGTGATGGGGGAGGAGTGCCGCGCGCTCATGCAGGGTTTCTTCAAGGGCCTGCGCGAGAAGCGCAAGGCGGCCAGCCGCAAGGCAGATAAGCAGGCCGCCCTCATGGAGCAGGTGAGCGCCCCGGGCGGGCAGCCCCAGGGATAAGAGGGGAGGGCGGCTGTGGCCGGACTCAAGATCACCGTGGTTGCGGTGGGCAAGCTCAAGGAACGCTTTTGGAAGGACGCGGTGGCGGAGTACGCCAAGCGCCTGGGCGGCTACTGCCAGCTCAAGCTCGCCGAGGTGCCGGACCGCGACCCGGCCAAGTGTGGCGGCGACGCCAAGGCCATGGAGGCCGAGGGCGCAGACATCCTGCGCGCCGTGCCGGAGGGCGCCCGCTGCATACTGCTCGCCATTGACGGCACCCAGCGCTCGAGCGAGGGCTTCTCGCGCCACCTGGACCAGCTGGCCCTTGCCGGCACCAGCGAGCTCGCCTTCGTCATAGGCGGCTCCACCGGCGTCGACCCCGCCGTGCGCGCCCGCGCCCAGGAGACCTTCTCCTTCGGGCCCATCACCCTGCCCCACAACCTCGCCCGCGTGGTCTTGCTCGAGCAGCTCTACCGCGCCTTCAAGATCAGCCGCGGCGAGCCCTACCACAAGTAGCGAGGGGGACTGCACATGCCCCAGGAGAGCAAGGCGAGCAGGAGGGCGCGCGTCGTCGAGGTCTGCGCCCGCATGGATGCGCTGTACCCGGATGCCGAGTGCGCGCTGCACTTCGAGGACGCCTTCCAGTGCGTGATCTGCGTGGCCCTCAGCGCCCAGACCACCGACGCCAACGTCAACAAGGTGACCCCGGAGCTCTTCTCGCGCTGGCCGAACCCCGCCGCCATGGCGCAGGCGCCCGTGGAGGAAGTCGAGGACGTCATCCGCAGCATCGGCTTCTTTCGCAACAAGGCCCGCAACTGCGTCAACTGCGCCCGCATGATCATGACGGACTTCAACGGCGAGGTGCCCGCCAGCTACGAGGGCCTGCAGAAGCTCCCCGGCGTGGGGCGCAAGACGGCCAACATCGTCATGAACAACGTCTTCGGCGTGGTGGAGGGCATTGCGGTGGACACGCACGTCAACCGCATCGCCCACAAGCTGGGCCTGGTGGTGCCCAAGCGCGAGACCGACCCCAACAAGGTCGAGGCCCAGCT
>SFLO01000113.1 GCA_004553405.1 Coriobacteriaceae bacterium | reverse complement strand
GCATACTCCTCGCGTTGTCGCTTGTAACTCTCCTATAGTAGCCGTGCTCCGCCGCTTATACACGCGGCATCTGCAGCAGGGGCCGCCAAGACCACAGGCCCTACATGAGCCCTTCGATGTCCGAATAGAAGCTGGGCCAGCTGACAGAGACGCAGGATGCGTCGTCGAGCACGACCGGGGCCTCGGTGGCCAGGCCCATGAGGTACCAGGTCATGGCCAGGCGGTGGTCGTGGTAGGTGGGCAGCCGCAGTGAGTCCTCGTCTGCCAGGGCGTCGCCCAACAAGTAGAGCGGCTCGCCCGTGCCCTGGATATGGAGGTCGTCGCCCTCTCCCCAGGCGCGCACGCCGAAGGCGGCCAGGCCCTCGACCACGGCAGCGAAGCGGTCGCTCTCCTTCACACGCAGCTCGCCGGCGCCCTGGAAGACGGTCTCGCCCTGCGCGGCCGCCGCGGCGATGGCCAGCACGGGCACCTCGTCCACGAGCGTGGGGATCTCCTCTGGCGTGACGACCGTGCCCTTGAGCTGGGGCCCAAAGACCACGTGCACGTCTCCCACCGGCTCGGCGCCCTCCAGGTGCTCGTTGGCATAGCTGATGTCAGCGCCCATGCGCTTCAGCACGGCAAAGGCGCCGGTGCGCGTGGGGTTGAGCGCGACGCTTTCGATGGTGAGCTCGCTGTCCTCGAGCACGGCGGCAATCACAGCAAGGAAGGCCGCCGATGACGGGTCTCCCAGCGCGCTCATGTCGTGGGCGTGCAGGCGGGCGGGGCCGGTGACGCTCACGGTGAGGCCGTCGACTTCCACCGGCACCCCAAAGGCGGGCAGCAGGCGCTCGGTGTGGTCGCGGCTCTTGGCGGGCTCGGTCACGCTGGTGGTGCCGCCTGCCTGCAGGCCGGCCAGCAGCACGGCGCTCTTGACCTGGGCGGATGCCTTGGGGCTGTCGTAGTGCGCGGCGCTCAGCGGAGCCTGGGCGGGCAGCACGTGAGCGGGCAGCGTGCCCCCTTGCGCCTCGATGCGCGCACCCATGGCGCTCAGGGGCTCGATGACGCGGCCCATGGGGCGGCTTGAGAGACTCTCGTCGCCGAAGAGGACGGCGTCCACGCCCAGGCCGCACACCAGGCCCATGAGCAGGCGCGTGGTGGTGCCGGAGTTGCCGCAGTCGAGGCGCAGCTGCTGGCCGCGCACGGGCTGGCCGCCAAAGCCGGTGATGGCGGCGTCGATGCCGTTGGCGCCCTGGGAGCGCTCGACCACCGCGCCCAGCTGCTCCACAGCTGCAAGCGACGAGAGCACGTCGTCGCTGGGGAGCAGGTCGCGCAGCTGCGAGCGGCCCTCGGCCAGCGCCGAGAAGAGCACCGCGCGGTGCGAGATGGACTTGTCAGAGGGAACCCTGATAGAACCCTGCAGGGGCATGGGCAGCTCCAATCGTTGCGGCCGGGGGGCTAGCGCCCGCCCATCCCGATGTTGCGGAACGAGAAGTCGAAGCCGCCGTTGATGAGCTCTGCGCCCAGGCGGCCCATGTCTCCCTCATCCGTAAGGATGAGCTCGAGCACGGCGTTGCTCTCGTTGATGTGATCGAACTCGATGCTTTGGATGTTGCAGCCGGCGTGGCCCGCCATGCCGGTGACCTCGGCGATGATGCCGGGGCGGTCGGTCATGGGGATGCGCACCTGCGTGAGGTTGGCGCTGTCCGGCACCCACTGCGACGGCAGGCTCTGGCGCAGCTCCGAGCTGCGCTTGAGCTTGCCCACCAGGGTGTCTGCGTCCTCGCGGCGGATGGAGTCCTCGAACTCGCCCAGAATCTGGCGCATCTCGCTGATGCCGTCTGCCAGGGCCTCGCGGTTGTCCAGCGCGATCCCGCACCACAGGCGCGGGCTGCCAGCGGCGATGCGCGTGGTGTCCTTGAAGCCGCCCGCGGCCAGGCGCAGCAGTTCCTGGCGCTCGCCGGCGTGGTTGGCGGCCAGCTCCACCAGCGAGCTCGCCACCATGTGGGGCACGTGGCTCACGATGGCGACGGCCTTGTCGTGGTCCTCGCGGTCGATCGAGATAATGCGCGCGCCCAGGGCAGAGAAGGTCTCGTGCAGCTTGAGGAAGACCTCGTCTTGAGTGGCGTCGCTGGGGCACAAGATCCAGTAGGCGCCCTGGAAGAGGTCTGGGCGGGCGCCGTCGAAGCCGTTGACCTCGGAGCCCGCCATGGGGTGGCCGGGCAGGTAGCAGCCCATGTCGGGCAGCTCCTCGGCGGCGATCTGGGTGATCACGGCCTTGGTCGAAGCCGTGTCTGTGATGATGCCGTCAAAGCCGCTGGCCGCCAGGCGCGCAAACCACTCGCGCGCGGCGAAGACGGGGATGGCCAGCACCACCAGGTCTGCCCCACCCGGGGCGATCCATTCGCCCACCACGGCGTCTCCCGGCTGGGCGGCGGCGTCGAGCGCGCCGGCAGCCAGCGCGGAGTCGAGCGAGGACTGGTTGGGGTCGACGCCCCACACGGTGACGCCCGGGCAGCTGGCCTTGACGGCAGCGGCGACGGACCCGCCGATGAGGCCCACGCCCACCACCAAGATCTTGCCGAAGGGGATAGTCATGCAAAGCTCCTACAACCAAGAACGCCTGCGTCCAGCTGGGCAAACGCTCCCCGAGCACAGAGGCAGACGGCCGAATTCACAGTATCTTGACAATTATACGATAGAATTTGGCAGATTGACGTCTAGCTTAGTGGAGGCGATGACTTGAAGAGACTCGCAGCGCTCGTCGCCGCAGCGGCCCTGTGCGTGAGCCTGGCCGGCTGCGCGGGCGGAGGCTCCCAGCAGGGCGGGCAGGAGCAGTCCCAGCCCCAGCAGCAAGAGCAGCCCAGCGCCCAGGAGAGCCCAGAAGAGCCCGTCGCGGGCCTGGTCGACCCCGAGACAGGCTCCATCGGCCCGGTGATCTTGTTCGACCCCTACGCAAGCGGCATCCACCACGCTAGCATCACCGTCAGCGGCTACCAGCCCATGGAGGTGGAGATCTACTCCTCCACCGCTCCCGAGACATCCGCCCTCTTCTGCAAGCTCGTGCGCAAAGGCTTCTACAACGGCCAGCACATCAGCTCGCTCATGCCCGGCCTCTACGCCGGCATCAGCGCCACGTCCAAGAAGGGCAACAACGAGGTGGTGGCCGAATTCGAGGAGGCCGGCTTCGCAGACAACCACATCGGCCTGAAGCGCGGCGTCATCGCCATGGGCCGCGTCTCCGACGAAGGCGACACCCAGGGGCCGCAGATCATCAAGAGCGACGCCTCCAAGCTCTACATCTTCCTCACCAACGCGAGCTACCTCGACGGCACCTACGCGGGCTTTGCCAAGATCACCCAGGGCATGGCCACGCTCGACAAGATCTGCGAGGACGTCCAGAAGGTCTCGCCCCTGAAGGAAGACGGCAGCATCGCCCGCAAGAAGAGCGCACCCGTCATCAAGAGCGTCGAACTCGAAGACTAGCACCCCCCTTTCCGGCGCCCCGCGCCCGCACTGAACCCGAGACAAAGGAGAAGGTTTTGAAGAAGAAGATCGTCAGCGTAGTGGTGGCAGCGGCCCTGGCCAGCTTCACCGCCCTGGGCGTCAGCGCCTGCGGCGGCAGCTCCGGCGGCTCGTCCTCCGGCAGCCAGCAGCAGCAGCCGGCCGAGCCCACCTACATCGACAGCGTCGACGAGAACGACAAGTACGCAAGCGGCACCCACCACGTCAAGGTGACGGTCGAGGGCTTCAAGCCCTTCACCATCGCCCTCGACGCAGACTCCGCGCCCATCAGCGTGAGCAACTTCTGCCACCTGGT
>SFLO01000112.1 GCA_004553405.1 Coriobacteriaceae bacterium | reverse complement strand
CGCCGTTGTGGTAGCCGGCCGAGCGAAGGCCTTGGCAGTCTTGGAGCATCATGTCGTAGTCGCCGCCCGAGGGTGTGATGTCTTCCACCACGCCGGAGGTGGTGTCGTAGCGCAGAGTCTCCTGAATGACCGGTTCTCCGGCCGCCAGCAGCTCCTGCTGCACTCCTGCCATGACCGCGCCATCAGGGTCTCCTACCACGACTCCCGCTCCTCCCTCGTCGAGGGCGCCGTCTCCAAGATGGGCCGGGAGGGCTTTGCCCTCGTGCGCCGCGCCTGGGAGCTCGGTTGCCGCTTCGATGCCTGGACGAGTGAGTTCGACTTCTCGCTCTGGGAGCAGGCTGCAGCCGACTGCGGCCTTGACCTTGCCGACGTCGCCTGCGAGTCCTTCCCGCTCGACGCTCGCCTTCCCTGGGACCACACCTCGCCGGGCGTCTCCAAGGGCTTCCTCCAGAGGGAGTGGCGCCGCGCAGCCCAGGGCGTGACCACGCCCGACTGCACCCGTACGTCCTGCGTGGGCTGTGGCGTCTGCCCCACGCTCGGCGTGGCCAACGTCATCCAGGAGGCGCGCGCATGAGCCAAGACAGCCAGATTGCCCAGACTGACCGCGTGCTCACCAAGCGCGAGCTTCCTCGCCTGCGCTTCCAGTACGGCAAGGACGAGAGGCTCGCGTTCCTGGGCCACCTCGAGGTCATCGGCACCATCGACCGCTGCGTGAGGAGGGCCCGCCTGCCCTTCTCCATCGGAAACGGGTTCGCCCGCCGCATGCGCATCCAGTTCTCGCAGGCCCTGCCCGTCGGAGCCTCGTCCTGCTGCGAGTACTTTGACGTCAAACTGACCGTGCGCATCGACGCGGCCGAGGCCCTGGCCATGCTTGCAGCGGCCACGCCTGCGGCCCTCGCCCCCGTTGCCGCCGCCTACGTCGACGAGCCCCAGGGGGCCCTCGAGGCCTGGCTCACGCGAGCCGCCTGGGAGGTGGAGGTGCTCGGCGCCCCCGTGGGGGCGGCCGAGCTCTCCTCGGCCATCGAGGGGCTGCGTCAGGAGGGGGACCTTACCTACCTGCGCGGAGAGAAGGAGAAGCACATCGACCTCTCTGAGGCCCTCGTGGGCTTCTCCGCTAGCGACGCCGACGGATCCATTGCCCTTGCGCTGGACACGCGCTCCTCAAACGCCGGTGCGCTCCGGCCGCTCGTGCTCGTCGAGGCGGCCCTTGCCCGCCTGGGGGAGGGCTCCTGCGACTCGGTGCGCGTCCGCAGGTGCGGCCAGTGGCACGAGGATGAAAGTGGTTGTCTTGTGAAGCCGCTTTAGGCCATTTGGCACCCGCCGCCAACACCTCTATTCTTTACAAGGTTGTTGTGACGCGCTCCCTGATGGCGGTGCCTGTTCAGTTTCCCTTACGGAATCCGCAGGTCAGGGTGAAAGTTCATTGACGCGTCTCGGCTCCATCTGTATTATTAGGAACTGTTGCACTCACGCCAGCAATGAAGGGTTTCACACATGTACGCAATCATCGCAACTGGTGGCAAGCAGTATAAGGTTGCCAAGGGCGACGTCCTCGACGTCGAGAAGCTCGACGCGCAGCCTGGCGACAAGGTCGAGCTCCCCGTCCTTCTCCTGAACGACGGCAAGCAGACCATCGTTGACGCTGCCTCCCTGCAGGACAAGAAGGTCACTGCCGAGGTCGTCGAGCAGTTCAAGGGCGAGAAGGTCCTCGTCTTCAAGTTCAAGAAGCGCAAGCGCTATCACCGCGCCAACGGTCACCGTCAGAACCTGACGAAGATCCAGATCGTTGAGCTCCCGTAGTTTCACTTCAGAGTAGAAGAAGGCAGGTCCCACAATGGCTCACAAGAAAGGTCTCGGCTCGTCTCGTAACGGCCGCGATTCCCACGCTCAGCGTCTCGGCACCAAGCGCTATGGCGGCCAGGCCGTGAAGGCTGGCGAGATTCTCGTCCGTCAGCGCGGCACCCACATCCACCCGGGTGAGAACGTCGGCATCGGCAAGGACGACACCCTGTTCGCCCTCAAGGCCGGCACTGTCGAGTTCACCAAGGGCCAGAAGCACCTGGTGCACGTTCGCGAGGCCTAGTTGCCAAGCTTCATAGCTTAATCTTGGGACCCCGCTCGCGGGGTCCTTTTTGTATCTGACGCAAGCGGCGGGCACGTCTCGCCTGCTGTCCCAGTCCCACAGAGGGAGACCACCCGTGGAGAACACGTTCACTGACCTTTCCCACATCAACGTAAAGGGCGGCGACGGCGGTGCCGGCTGCCTCGGAGATGCGCGCCCCACAGGCGTAGAGCAGCTCGAGGAAGGCCGCGTCGCGCAGCTCCACCGGGTCGTCCAAGCCGTCGAACTGCCCCAGAAGGCGCTCGACGTCAGAGGCCGCCGTGCGCCGCGGCAGCGAGCGCCCCGCCTTGGGCGTGGCCGCCGCTGCAGCCGGGTTCACCTGACAGGCGCCCTCTGCGTTGAGGTGCTTGTAGAAGCTGCGCACTGCCGAGAGCCTGCGGCCCCCGGTGCGCCGGGTGTAGCCCGCCTGGTCGAGCTCGGCCAGGTAGCGCCTGAAGGAGCGGTGGGTCACGGCCAGCGGGTCCAGGCCGCTGCGCGCCGCCCAGTCCAGGTAGCTATAGAGGTCTGCAGCGTAGGCCCTCACGGTGTGGGCCGAGCACCCGCGCTGCAGCTCCAGGTAGCGCAGGAAGTCCCTGGCGCAGGCCGCGGCGCGCTGGTCGAGGTGATCGGCGCCAAAGCGCTCGCCCGCCTGCCCAGACGCGCTCACGCAGCACCCCCGAAGAGGTCCTGCCGGCTGTCCACATAGGCCCGCAGCTCGGCCAGGGCGCGCTCGGCGTTGGCCAGCTGGCGCTGCTGCTTGTTGCGGATCTTGGGCTCGATGGGCTCGAGTATGCCGTGGTTGACGTGCATGGGCTGGTAGTCCTGGGTGGCGGGGTCTGTGGCGTAGTCGAAGAGGGCCCCCAGGAAGGAGTGGCGGGGCAGGCAGGGGGCGGGCAGGCCGGCAAGCTCCGCATAGACGGCCAGGGCGACGAAGAGCCCGCTGGCCACCGCCTCGAGGTAGCCCTCCGTGCCGGTGAGCTGGCCTGCAAGGTGCACCTGCGGGCGCTTGGGCAAGGCCAGGGTGCGGGTGAGCACGTGCGGGGTGTCGACGAAGGTGTTGCGGTGCATCACACCAAAGCGCGCGAACTCCGCGTGCTCGAGCCCCGGGATCATGCGAAAGACGCGCTCCTGCTCGCCAAAGCGCAGGTTGGTCTGGAAGCCCACCAGGTTGTAGGCGCTTGCCTGGGCGTTCTCTGCACGCAGCTGCACGGCGGCCCAGGGGCGCCTGCCCGTGCGCGGGTCTGTGAGGCCCACCGGCTTGAGCGCCCCAAAGCGCAAGGCGTCCATGCCCGTGCGCGCCACCTCCTCGACGGGCTGGCAGGCGGCGAAGAGCTCGCTGCGCTTGAAGTGCTTGTCGATGACGCGCTGGGCGCCCACGAGCTCGGTGACGAAGGCCTCGTAGCTCTCCTTGTCGAAGGGCGCGTTGAGGTAGTCCGCCTCGCCGCCTTTGTCGTAGCGCGACTGCGCGAAGATCACCTCGCGGTCGATGGACGAGGCCTCGACGATGGGGGCGGCGGCGTCGTAGAAAGCCAGGCCCTCTGAGCCCAGCTCGCGGGCGAGCTCGGTGGCCAGGGCATCTGAGGTGAGCGGGCCGGTGGCGATGACAGCCGGGCCTGCGGGGATGGATCTGCACTCGGCGCGCTCGATGCGGATGAGGGGGTTGGCGTCGAGCAGCTCCTGCACAGCGGCAGAGAAGC
>SFLO01000111.1 GCA_004553405.1 Coriobacteriaceae bacterium | reverse complement strand
CGATGCCGCGGGCGAAGCAATCGCCCCAGACCTCGATGTCGTGCTGGGTGTAGCCAGAGACGGTGGCAACGCCGGTGGTGCCAGACGACATGTGGATCTCGACGCACTCGCTCAGGGGCACGGCGAACAGGCCGTACGGGTAGGCGTCGCGCATGTCCTGCTTGGTGGTGAAGGGCAGCTTGGTGATGTCCTCGGGCTTCACGCCTGCCTCGTCGAACTTCTGCTTGAAGAACTCGACGTTGTCGTAGCAGTGCTTGGCGGTCCACTGGAGGCGCTCGAGCTGGATGGCCTCAAGCTCCTCATGGGGCATGTGGGTGATCTCGTCCTGGTATGCCATGTCTCCCCTATCGTCGCGGGCGGATTCGGTGATGGGACCTTATCACCAATTGTGACAAGGTTCTCACAATTATGCTCAAATTTCGCAGAATGCAAGACCTCGCCGGGAAGTTTTTCCACAACAGGCGCAAGGGGCGGGCGCTAGGCGTTGCTCTTCTTGTCCTTCTTGTCCTTGGAGGACTCTTCCTTGGCGCCCTTGGTGCCCACGCGGATGATCTCGTTTTGGGCGATGTAGTAGCTGTTGAAGGTGATGTCGTGCAGGACCTCGCCGGTCTTGGAGACCACGTAGTAGTGGATCTGGATGGAGCGCCCGTCGACGCCGTTTTGCTCGACCACGGTGGTGCCAACCGGGAGGGTGTCGTCCTTCTCCTTGATGGTCTTGTACTTGGCGCCGGCCTTCCACTGCCCGCGCTCGCAGCTGACCTTGCGGCCGTCGTCGGTGCCCCACAGCGAGACCACGACGTCGCCATCGACGATGCCGGCGGTGAGCAGGATGTGGTGCTCGGTGTCGTTGAGCCACTCGAGGTCGGGCTGCTCCCAGCTCACGGTGGCGTCTGCAAAGCCCTCGTCGTCGTAGGAGGGGATGTAGAAGTCGTGGTTGGTGCGCGTGACGATGCCCAGGCCGGAATAGCAGGCCGCGTTGAAGACGCAGGTGGCAACCTGGCACACGCCGCCGCCGAGCTGGTCTTCGTGCTTGCCGTTGACGATGACAGGGGCGGCCTTGAAGCCCTTTTCGGCCGTGCGCTCGCCGGTGGTCTCGTTGAACGACCAGCTGCCGCCGGGCGCGACGATGGAGCCGTCGATGAGCTTGCACAGCAGCTTGATGTTGGTGATGCGCGCGCTGGTGCCGGACAGCGGGATCGACCAGGATGCCAGGCGCTCGTTGATGCCCATGGCCTTGGCGTCTGCGGTGGTGCGCGCGGGCTTGATGACGGTGTCCTCCATGGCGATGAGGCGGCCGGAATCGTTGCCAAAGAGCATGTTCTGCATCTGCAGGGCGGCGGCGTTGCGGTCGGGGCCCTTGCCGTTCTTGGACTTCACGATCTTGACGGTCTCGCCGTCCGAGGTGTCGAAGCGGGCGTCCTTGGCGTTGCCCTTGGCCTTGTCTCCCAGCTGCTCGACGAGGAAGGCGTCGACCTTCTCCTGGTTCACATAGCACTGCAGGGTGTAGCCGCTGGCCTCGTCGAGGCCGGCAGAGGTGTCATAGGGCAGCTGGAATTCCGGGTCCTCCTCCTTGGAGGGGATGTGGGTCTTCTTCTGGGTGCCGTTGCCGATGGCCAGGTAGTAGTCGGGCTTGAGGACGACCTGGCTGAGCATGTCGCCGAGCTTGTACTCGTCGAGCACCCAGGTGTCATCCTCGTAGGTGATGGTGACGTCTTCTTGCAGCGCGGCGGTGACCTGGTCTGCCACGCGCTGGGCGGTGGTGGGCTGTATGTGCATGGAGACGGTCTCCATGGGAGCCAGGCAGGCGGAGGCCTCGCTGCTGAAGACCGCGCGGGTGATGAGGCCGGCCAGGCGCTCGCGATTGACGAGGTAGCCGTCAGATCCCTCGCGCACGGAGGCGGTGCCGCCAGAGACGCTGATCTTGCTGTCGACCACCTTCTCGCCGCAGGAGTCGTCGATCTCGTCCGAGAGGTTGTTCATGAGGTCTGCAGAAAAGCCCAGCAGCGGCGCGCAGTCGCGCATGCCCAGCCAGGCGCAGACGCGGTCCCAGATGAAGTTGCCCTCGCGGCCCACGAGGAAGGCCTCCTCGGCCATGGCGTTGCCGTCTGCATAGGCGCCCACCGTCTCCATGGTGACGGTCCACTTGTCGCTGTTGCCGTCCCCGTCCATGTCAGTCGCGGCGAGCTCTGCGGCCTGGGCGACAGCCGGGCCACCCTGGGAGTCGTCCTCATCGCTCACCAGGGCCGCGCCGTCGCGGGCGGCGTTGTCCTGGCTGGTGTAGACGGTGACGCGCGCGTCGTCGAGAGCGCCGGAGAGCTGCTCTGAGAGCAGGGTGGCGGCGTCTTCGCGGCTCATGCCGCCCACAGCCACGCCGTTAACGGTGACGCCGGGGTGGATCTTGCCGAAGGAGGCGGCGAGGTCGACGATGCCGCCGGCGATCACGAGCACGAGCGCGGCGGCGATGGGGAGGCAGACCTTGAGGTGGCTGCGGAAGAAGCCGGCGAAGGCTTGGCCGTTGGAGCTGGTGCGCGGGGCCGGGCCCTTGGGGGCGGCGGCAGCGGCGCCCATACGCTGCAGCGCGGGCTTCTTGGGGGCGGCTGCCTTCTTGGCGGGGGCCTTGGCGTGCGCGGCCTGGGCGGCGGGGCGCTTGGCCGCAGGCTGCTTGACCGCGGGCTGCTTGGCGGCCTGGCGGGCCGGGGCCTTGGCCGCGGGAGCCGCCTGGGTCTGGCGCGACGACGCGCGGCCGGCAGCGGGCTTGGCGGCCTGGCGCGCAGCGGGCGCCTGCTTGGACGCGCTGCGCTGTGCGGCGGGGGCGGCCTTCTTGGAAGGCGCCTTGGAGCGGCTGCGGTAGGTGGGTGCCTCGTCCCTGCGGGAGGGAGCGGAGTGGCGTGGGGACGCAGCACCGCCGGCGCTGCCCTTGGGAGCGCTGTGGGCGCCGCTTGCACTGCGGCGGCGGGGGGTGTTGTCGTTCAATGCCACGGGGTCGATGCCGTACCTTTCGTCACTCATTCACACGAGCGTACACAATAGCACCATCGCGTCTGCGCGTGCGCAGCCCCCTTGCCCAACGGGCGCGGTCTGCGCAGAAAAGCGGGCTATGCCGCAGCTTGCTGCTTGCGGTAGCGGAAGTAGGCGCCCCAGCCTTTCACGTTGTACATGACGAAGACCGTGAGCGAGAGGATGGTGCCGATGTAGACGAGGTCAACTCCCAGCAGCGCAGGCTGCGCGCCCAAGCCGGGCAGCAGGGGGCTTTCCACCAGGCCCAGGCCCGGCACCTGCGGGGTGCCCAGCAGCAGGAAGGAAAACCCGAAGAGCAGGAAGGTGGTGGCAAACTTGCCCACGTACGAGACGCTCACCAGCTTGTGCATGAGGGCGATCATGATGCGGCCCTCGATGAGGAGGACGAGGTCGCGCACAACCAGCAGCACCACGATCCACAGCGGCAGGTTGCCCTCGACGCACACCGATATGACACCGGTTGCCAGCAGTACGCGGTCGACCAGCGGGTCGAGCACCTTGCCCAGCTGCTCTTGCAGCATGGTGAAGCCGGCGGCGTCGTCCGGGCGCGGCAGGGATTTAAGGCGCAACACCGATTGCACCATAAGTTGCATTTGTTTTTTGTCCGCCCCGCCGTATCCCGTGATTGCCATTTTGATTTGGTTGCTGTCCATAATGGCGTTGTAGCTGACCTTGCCGTAGTCCCCAGGGAACTTCTGCCAAAGCTCGCCGCAGAAACGGGCGTTGATTTCGCAGACGATCTGGAAAATCCTCGGCAAAAGACTGCTGAACAGGTGTTGCGGCCATTTTTCCAAAGCTTCCGCCATAACGGTGTGGTTGGTGTAGGAAA
>SFLO01000110.1 GCA_004553405.1 Coriobacteriaceae bacterium | reverse complement strand
CCGGCATGTCCTCCTCGGGCAGGCCCAGCTTGCGCCAGGCAGCCAGCAGCGGGCAGTAGTGGAAGTCGATGTTCAGGGCCTTCTCGCTCTGCTCCAGGATCTCCATCTCGAAGATGTCGACCACGTCGGGATTGGCGAACTCGGGGGCGAACACGGTCAGATCGTCGGTGCGGGAATACTTGTTGTTGCCGTGGAAGCAGCCGCAGCGCAGGATGGCCTTGTGGGCGAACTCGGTGCTCAGGCCGGCCTTCTTGGCCTCGTCGATCAGCAGACCCATCCAGGTGGCGCGATGCTCGATGAAGCCGCGCATCTTCTGGGTGTTGGCATCGGTCTTGGTGGGCACGTTGTTGTTCTTAATCTCGCTCATTTTCTTCTCTTCTCCTTTTTATGCGGCTCAAATGAGGTTGGCCGCAATGTAATCGCAAAGGCATTCGATCTGGTAGCTCATGGTGACAGCACCTGCGTCCAGATGACCAACGCCCTTGTTGGTCTGGTAGCTGGCGCGGCCCTTCACGGCTTCCATGCCCGGCTCCGCCTTGCCGCGGGCCATCATGTCACTGACCATGGCCTCCAGCGCGTTGCACAGGCCGCGATTGGTCAGCTCCGCCTTGCCGGCGCAGCTGCGGGCCGCAGCCATGTATGCGCCGCCGTAGAGGATGCCGGAGGAGCCGCCGATCTTGCTCATCATCAGCATGCCGATCTTCTTGAACACGTCGCAGATGGGCATGGCGCGCATCTCGTCGCTGGCGGCAACCAAGTTCTCAAAGCCCATGTTGATGTTGGCCCAGTGGTCGCCGTCGCCGGTGGCCGCGTCCAGGGAGGTGACATAGTCGCCGTTCTCGTAGATCTTCTTCGCGGTGATGTTGATGTAGTTGACGTAGTCCTGCGCGCTCAGGGTAAAGGGCGTCGTGTCCTCGTCGCCGCAGGGCGCTGCGGCCTGCACGGGCGCGTCGTCGCTCTGTGCGGCATGAGTGGGGGCCTCGACGGCCTGCGCTGCGGCGGTCTCGCCGCCGATGGCCGCGCCTGCAACCTGGAAGGCGGGGGCCTCGCTGGGATAGTCCAGGCAGGCCTTCAGCTCGTCGTCCAGCTTGAGCAGGGTCACGGATGCGCCGGCCATCTCCAGGGAGGTCATGTAGTTGCCCACGAAGGTCTTGTAGGCCTTGATTCCCTTGGCTTCGAGGATCTGCTGCACCTCGTTGTTGAGGATGTACAGCTCCATCAGCGGCGTGCCGCCCAGGCCGTTGACCATCACGGCGACCTCGCTGCCCTCGAAGATGTCGGTGTCGGCGAAGATCTTGCCCAGGAGCTTATTTGCGATGTCCTTCGCGGGGAGATGGGCTCGCGGTTGATGCCGGGCTCGCCGTGGATGCCCATGCCGATCTCGATCTCGTCCTCGGCGAGGGTGAAGCCGGGCTTGCCCACGCCGGGCAGGATGCAGGGGGACATGGCCATGCCCATGGTGCGCACGTTGGCGATGGTCTTTTCCGCCACGGCCTTGACCTCAGGAAGGCTCTTGCCCATCTCGGCGGCTGCGCCCGCGATCTTGTGCACAAACACGGTGCCCGCGATGCCGCGACGGCCGGTGGAATAGGTGCTGTCCTCCACGGCCACGTCATCCTTGACCACCACGTAGTCGGTCTTGATGCCGTCCAGAGCGGCCATCTCGCCGGACATGGTGAAGTTCATGATGTCGCCGGAGTAGTTCTTGATAATCATCAGCACGCCCGCGCCGGAGTCCGCCGCCTTGATGCCCTCCACGATGCGGTCCGGGGACGGGGAGGCGAACACGTTGCCGGCCACCGCTGCGTCCAGCATGCCCTTGCCCACGTAGCCCGCGTGCGCAGGCTCGTGGCCGCTGCCGCCGCCGGAGACCAGGCCGACCTTGCCCTGCTTCTTCTCCCGACGGGCGATGACCTCAACGCCCTCGCCCAGGTAGACCACTGCGGGGTTCGCCCTGGCGAGGCCCTGCAGCATCTCGCTGACCACATTGTTGGGATTGTTGATAATCTTCTTCATGCTTGCTTCTCCTTTGAATATTGTTGATGATTCTTCGGAAGCCGCCGGATTCGGGCGGCGCTGCCGGAACCCCCGCCGCGCGGAGGTTTACGTGAATTGCATGTTCAGTTGATGGGCCGGTTCACTGCTGGGCCTTCTGCGCGGCGCCCTTGCCGCCCAGGTAGGCGTTCTTCACGCGCTCGTCCCGGGCCAGATCAGAGGCCTTGCCCTCGATGACGATGTTGCCGGTCTCCAGCACGTAGGCGCGGTCGGCGACGGAGAGCGCCATATTGGCGTTCTGCTCGATCAGCAGGATCGTGGTGCCCTGCTTGTTGATGGATTCGATCAG
The DNA here is from genome assembly GCA_004553405.1 of Coriobacteriaceae bacterium. Taxonomy (GTDB): domain Bacteria; phylum Actinomycetota; class Coriobacteriia; order Coriobacteriales; family QAMH01; genus W2P13-069. Next base: position 2,043 of record SFLO01000110.1, on the reverse strand, counting down.
ATCGAAGATCATCAGCACCAGATTGGGCGCGAGGCCCATGCTGGGCTCGTCCAGCAGCAGAAGCTTCGGCTGACTCATCAGCGCGCGGCCGATGGCCAGCATCTGCTGCTCGCCGCCGGAGAGGGTGCCCGCCGTCTGGCCGATGCGCTCCTTCAGGCGGGGGAAGAGCTCGTACACGCGATCGTAGGCCGCATTGATCTCGCCCTTGTCCTTGCGGGAGTATGCGCCCAGGCGCAGGTTTTCGTGCACCGTGAGGCCCGGGAACACCTCGCGGCCCTCGGGGGAAAGGCTGATGCCCTGCTCCACGATCCGAAAGGCGGGAACGTTGGTGATGTTCTTTCCCTTGAAGGTGATGGAGCCGGTCTGGGCCTTGACCATGCCGGTGATGGCCGACAGCGTGGTGGACTTGCCTGCGCCGTTGGAGCCGATCAGGGTCACGATTTCGCCCTGGTTGACCTCCATGTGGATGCCCTTCAGCGCGTGAATCGGGCCGTAGGAGACGTTCAGATTCTCAATTTTCAGCATTCTTCTTGCGCTCCTCTCCCAGATAGGCGTGGATGACCTGCTCGTTGTTGGCGATCTCCTCCGGCAGGCCGTCGGCGATCAGCTTGCCGTGGTCCAGCACGTAGATGCGGTCGGAGATGTTCATGACCACGTTCATGTCGTGCTCGATCAGCAGCACCGTGTAGCCGATCTCCTTCAGGTGGCGGATGAAGCGCAGCAGCTCCACGCTCTCCGCAGGGTTCATGCCGGCGGCGGGCTCGTCCAGCAGCAGAAGCTTTGCGTCCGTGGCCATCGCGCGGGCGATCTCCACCTTGCGCTGCTCGCCGTAGGGCAGGCTCTCGGCGTAGCTGTTGATGTACTTGCCCAGGCCGATGGAGTTCAGGATCTCGATGGCCTTGACGGTCTTGTCGCTCTCCTCCCTGCGGAAGGCGGGGGTGCGGAACAGACTCTGGAAGAAGTTGTACTTCGTGTTGATGTGGGTACCCACCAGAACGTTCTCGATGACGCGCATCTTGGGGAAGAGGCGCAGGTTCTGGAAGGTGCGGGAGATGCCGCGGGTGACGATCTCCTGAGGCGTCTTGCCGTCGATGCGCTCGTCCAGGAAGGAGATCGCGCCCTCGGTGATCTGGTAGACGCCGGTGAGCATGTTGAACACGGTGGTCTTGCCCGCGCCGTTGGGGCCGATCAGCGAGACGATCTCGCCCTGATCCACGTGGAAGCTGACGTTGTCCACGGCGCGCAGACCGCCGAACTGGATCGTGATGTTTTCAACGTTCAGAAAGCTCATGCCTGCGCTCCTTTCTCCTCGACCACGATGGCGTCGGTGGGTTCAATGCCCTGCTCCTTCAGCTTCGCGCGGGTGCGCCTGGAGAGCTTGTAGGGCAGCGTGGACTGCCAGCCCAGCGCGCCCTGGGGACGGAACTGCATCATGACCACCAGCAGCACGCCGTAGATGACAAAGCGCCACTCGTTCAGGAAGCGGAACACCTGGGGGAAGAGCTGCAGAAGCGCCGCGCCGAAGAACATGCCGCGAATCGTGCCCAGACCGCCGACAACCACCACGGAGATGATCAGCACGGAGATGTTGAACACGAAGTTGGTGGGCTCGATGTAGCCGTTGTTGATGACGGAGTAGAAGCCGCCTGCGATGCCCGTGATGAACGCCGAGATGACGAAGGACAGGATCTTGTAGCGGGAAGTCTTGATGCCCATCATGGTTGCCGCCAGCTCGTCGTCCTTGATGGCGAGGAAGGCGCGGCCGGACTTGGACTTCTTGATGGCCATGCAGCCCAGCGCCGTGAGCGTCACCAGCACCAATATAATGAAGTAGAAGCCGCCGTTCTGGAGCTTGAATTCAAAGCCGAAGAGCTCCGGCTTGGGGATGTTGCGGATACCGTAGTTGCCGTTGGTCACGCTCTCCCACTGCTTGAGGATCATCTGCACGATCTCGCAGAAGCCCAGGGTGACGATGGAGAGGTAGGTGCCCGACAGGCGCAGCGTGGGCAGGCCCAGCAGGAAGCCGATGAGGGCCGTAAAGCA
>SFLO01000109.1 GCA_004553405.1 Coriobacteriaceae bacterium | reverse complement strand
AGGCCGGTGCCCCCCAGCGCTACCTCATGGGCTTCGAGGAGTCCTACGGCTACCTGGCCGGCACCCACGTGCGCGATAAGGACGCCGTGGTGGCCTCCATGCTCATCTGCCAGATGGCGCGCTACCACAAGGCGCGCGGCCTTGACCTCTACGAGGCCATGGAGGAGCTCTACGCCGAATACGGCTACTACAAGAACGCCACCATATCGCTGAGCTACCCCGGTGCGGCCGGTGCCGCCAAGATGGTCCAGCTCACGGCGGGCCTGCGCGCCAACCCCCCTGAACGCATCGCCGGGCTGGCCGTCGAAGCCGCCGTCGACTACCTGAACGGCGCGCCGATGCCCATCGTCAACCCGCTGCCGGGCGAGGAGCCCCAGACCCTGCCCGGGGCAGACGTGCTGGAGTACCAGCTGGCCGGCGGCAGTAAGCTCATGATCAGGCCCAGCGGCACCGAGCCCAAGATCAAGGCCTACATCTTCGCCTACGGAGCCACCCGTGCGGATTCCGAGCAGGTGGCCGCCCAGCTCGAGGACGCGGCCCGCGCCCTTTTGGGATAACGCTGCCGCGCAGCGCCCAGCTGCGCCCCTCACCCCATGCCCCCTCGTATTGCAGGGGGCGGGGTGGTACCATGGCAAATCGCAAGCGAAACCTTTTAAGACGGTCCAGAGAGGCCGAAAAGGGATTGGTGATAGGCATGAACAACAGCACAGCTCTCACGGCTGCGCCCGCGCGCTTTGCGCGCCGTGGGCTCGGTCGCTTCGAGACACAATGCCACAAGGCAACTGAAGAACACTCTGCGCGTGCTTGGGACGGCTGTTCCCAAGCACGTTTTTCATATCGACCGTTGGCGACCAGCGCTTAAGAGAGGGAGAACGCAATGCTGAACAAGGGAAAGCCCGCCGTGCTCTTGCTGGAGGACGGCACTCTCTTCCGCGGCACCTGCTGCGGCGCCGAAGGTGAGGCCTTTGGCGAGATCTGCTTCAACACAAGCCTCACCGGGTACCAGGAGGTCTTGAGCGACCCGTCTTACGCGGGCCAGATCATCACCATGACCTACCCGCAGATCGGCAACTACGGCGTCAACGCCGAGGACATGCAGTCGCGCGGTCTGTTCTGCCGCGGCTTCGTCGTGCGCGACATGTGCGAGCGCCCGAGCAACTTCCGCTCCACCAAGGACCTGCCCAGCTTCCTGCGCGAGAACAACATCGTCGCCATCGAGGGCGTCGACACCCGCAAGCTGGTGCGCCACATCCGCGACAACGGCGCCATGAAGTCCGTCATCTCCACCAGCGTCGACGACCTCGACGCCCTGCGCGCGCGCCTGGATGCCGCCCCCAGCCTGGTGGGCGAGAACTTCGCCGCCCAGGTGAGCACCGTCAATCCCTACGTGCTGCCTCCCTTCAACTGCGAGAAGAAGTACAAGGTCGTCGCCTACGACTGCGGCATCAAGACCGGCATCCTGGGCGGCCTGTGCACCAACGGCGCCGAGGTCCACGTGGTCCCCTGGGACACCACGGCCGAAGAGGTCCTGGCCATGGAGCCGGACGGCATCTTCCTCTCCAACGGCCCCGGCGACCCGGAGGCCGTCGAGGAGACCTACACCCAGGTCCGCAAGCTCATCAAGTCCAACGTGCCCATCTTCGGCATCTGCCTGGGCCACCAGATGCTCTCCATCGCCATCGGCGCCAAGATCGAAAAGCTCAAGTACGGCCACCGCGGCGGCAACCAGCCCGTGATGAACCTGCTCACCGGCGCGGTCGAGATCACCGCCCAAAACCACGGCTTTGGCCAGGTCTTCCAGAGCATCGGCCCCATCCTGCCCGCAGAGACCGACGACCGCCATGGTCACTTCGACGACCTGCGCATGTGGGCAGAGCGCCGCATCGCGCCCGTGGTGGTCACCCGCGAGTTCGGCCGCGTCCAGCTCACCCACGTCAACCTCAACGACGGCACCCCCGAGGGCATGAGGCTCTTGGACCACCCCGTCTTCTCTGTCCAGTACCATCCGGAGGCCAGCCCCGGCCCCCACGACTCCTCGTACCTGTTCAAGGCCTTCGCGCGCCTGATGGACGGGCGTGAGGACTACCTCGACATCGAGGTCAAGGACACCCGCGTGTTCACCAGCGAGAAGGGGGAGAACTAATGCCGCGCCGCACTGACATCGAAAAGATCCTGCTCATCGGTTCCGGTCCCATTGTGATCGGCCAGGCCTGCGAGTTCGACTATTCCGGCACCCAGGCCTGCCGCGTCTTGATGGAGGAGGGCTACGAGGTCATCCTCGTCAACTCCAACCCGGCCACCATCATGACCGACCCCAAGACCGCCACCCGCACCTACATCGAGCCCATCACCCCCAAGGCCGTCGAGGACATCATCGCCAAGGAGCGCCCGGACGCCCTGCTGCCCAACATGGGCGGCCAGACCGGCCTCAACTGCGCCGTCGCCCTGGCAGAAAGCGGCGTGCTCGACAAGTACGGCGTCGAGCTCATCGGCTGCGACCTGCAGGCCATCCAGAAGGGCGAGGACCGCAAGCTCTTTGCCGAGGCCATGGAGCGCATCGGCCTTGAGTGCGCGCGCAGCGGCTACGCCTACAGCGTGGCCGAGGCAGAGGAGCTGGCAGACAAGCTGGGCTTCCCCCTGGTGCTGCGCCCCTCCTTCACCCTGGGCGGCGCCGGCGGCGGCATCGCCTACAACCGCGACGAGCTGCGCGATATCGTGCGCGAGGGCCTCGACCTGTCTCCCACCGGCGAGGTGCTGGTCGAGGAGTCCATCATCGGCTGGAAAGAGTACGAGATGGAGGTCATGCGCGACCGCGTGGGCAACGGCATCATCGTCTGCTCCATCGAGAACTTCGACGCCATGGGCGTGCACACCGGCGACTCCATCACCGTGGCCCCTGCCCAAACCCTCACCGATATCGAGTACCAGAAGATGCGCGACGCATCGCTGGCCATCCTCGAGGAGATCGGCGTCGAGTGCGGCGGCTCCAACGTGCAGTTCGCCGTCAACCCCGAGGACGGCCGCCTCATCGTCATCGAGATGAACCCCCGCGTGTCACGCTCTTCTGCGCTGGCATCCAAGGCCACGGGCTTCCCCATTGCCAAGATGGCCGCCAAGCTGGCCGTGGGCTACACCCTCGACGAGATCACCAACGACATCACCAAGGCCACCCCGGCCTGCTTCGAGCCCTCTATCGACTACGTGGTCACCAAGGTGCCGCGCTTCGCCTTCGAGAAGTTCAAGGGCGCCGACAACGTGCTCTCCACCCGCATGAAGGCCGTGGGCGAGGTCATGGCCATCGGCCGCACCTTCGAGGAGTCGCTGGGCAAGGCCATGCGCTCCCTCGAGAACGGCCGCATGGGCCTGGGCCGCGACGGCAAGGACTCCTTCGACGAGTCGAAGTTCCGCCACCACGTCTCTGTGCCCACCGAGGACCGCATCTACTACATGGCCGAGGCCCTGCGCCGCGGCTTCGAGCCCGAGGAAGTCGCCGAGCTCACCGGCATCGACATCTGGTTCGTCGACCGCCTGCGCGACATGGTCGCCGTCGAGAAGCGCTTCGAGGGCCTCGAACTGGCCGCTGTCGACGAGCAGCTGATGCGCCTAGGCAAGCGCTACGGTCTTTCTGACGTGCAGATCGCCTGCCTCACCGGCAGCACCGAGAAGGAGGTCCGCGCGCGCCGCAAGGAGCTGGGCGTGGTGGGCGTCTTCAAGACCGTCGACACCTGCGCCGCCGAGTTCTCCTCCAAGACCAGCTACCACTACAAGACCTACGACGAGGAGTCCGAGGTCGCTCCCTGCAGCAAGAAGAAGGCCATGATCATCGGCGCGGGCCCCAACCGCATCGGCCAGGGCATCGAGTTCGACTAC
>SFLO01000108.1 GCA_004553405.1 Coriobacteriaceae bacterium | reverse complement strand
TGCGCATGGCACAGGTACAGAAGATCCGTGAGCTTGTGGTCGTCCTTGAACCGCTTTCCGGCTGCCGAAACGACTATCACCCGCCGCGCGGGATCGGCTTCGATAATGGCTCTTACTTTTTTGAACTGTCCGGCGTCCGCCATGGACGAGCCGCCGAATTTTGCGACCTTCAACATATCACATAAGCCCCGCTATAAACAGCTCGGGGTCTGCCTCCTTTGCCTTTGCTGACCAGCCGTGCATCTTAGCCACCGGCACGGGCATCGTTATAACGCCCTCGTCGCATTCCTCAACGGCGATGGAGCGGATAAACTCGTCCTCGCCCGCAAAGCGCTCGAAGTCGGAGAGCTTGCGCAGGGGGCGGTCGATGCCGGGAGACGAGACCTCCAAGACGAAGGACTCCTTGAAGGGGTCGAGCTCGTCGACCGCTGCGTCGACCCACTCGCGGGCCTCGGCGAGCTGGTCGAGGTTGATCCCGCCTTGCGGGGTGTCGAGGCACACCCTCAGGATGGGGTTCTTCTTGGTGCCCGCGACCTCGACGGTCACCAGCTCCAAGCCGTTGCCCTCAGCCAGAGGCTCCAGGACCTCGATGAGCTTTTCAGCCTTTGTAGCCATGAAACCCTTTCTTCTCATAAACCAAAGAAAGCGGGCCAATGCCCACTTCCCCCAATTGACGGCATCTGTACATCCCGGCGGCTTGAAAACCCTACCGTGCCCCCTTTGGAGCTCTCCACAATCTATGTGCAGAAATGTATCCGCAGGAGTGTACCAGAAAAACGCCCTCCTGTCACCCGCCGAGAGACACCGCTTTCCGCCAGGCATGCCTAGCTCCCCGGTTTCTCACCCGGAGGCGAGATATTGCCCCACAGGCATGCCCTGCCGCGTGTTTGCGGCACTCGAGCCTGCATTCACAGCCACCAGGCATGCCTGGAATGAAACGGGGGCGGGCGCCTCTCGGCAACCCGCCCCCGCTGCTGTTGCGCTGTGCGCGGAACCTAGCCGGCGACCACGTTGACGACGTTGGCGGCCACGATGATCTTGCGCACGGTGAGGCCCTCGATCTTATCTGCGACGGCGTCGAGGGCGGCCTTGACGATCTCATCCTCGCTCGCGTCTGCGGCGGTGGTGATCTTGGCGCGCACCTTGCCCTTGATCATGACGGCGCGCTCGACCTCTTCTGCCTGGATGAGAGACTCGTCGTAAGCGGGCCATGCGACAGAGCAGACGCTGCCCTGCTCGCCGAGCACCTCATGCCACAGCTCCTCGGCCCAGTGCGGGGCGATGGGGGCGAGCAGTTTGACGATGGTGCGGGCGACCTCTGCGTCCTGGGCGGCCAGCGCCTCGTCTGCACGGCGAGCTTCCAGGGACGCCAGGCGCAGGTAGGAGCCCGCGGTGTTCACCAGCTCCATGATGGCGCTGAGAGCGGTGTTGAACTGGTTGCGGCCGAAGTCCTCCTCGACCTTGGCGACGACGCGGTGGCGCTCACGCAGGAGCGTCTTGGCCGCCTGGGCGACATCGCCCTTGGCGTCAGCCTCGAAGAGGGTGTCCCTTCCTGCGGCACCGGCCAGGTCGCACACGGCGCGCCAGGCGCGGTTGAGGAACTTGTAGATGCCCGCCAGGCCCTTCTCGTTCCACAGCAGCTCCTTGTCGGGCGGTGCCATGAACAGGATGCAGGCGCGCACGGCGTCTGCGCCGTAGCGGGCGATCATGCTCTCCGGGGAGACGACGTTGCCCTTGGACTTGGACATGACGTCGCCGTGCTCGTCGAGCACCATGCCCTGGCACAGCAGGTTGGTGAAGGGCTCGTCGAAGCTCAGCATGTCCATGTCGCGCAGAACCTTGGTGAAGAAGCGCGAGTACAGCAGGTGCAAGATCGCATGCTCGATGCCGCCGATGTACTGGTCGACGGGCATGAAGCTGTCCACCTTGTCCTTGGCGAAGGGCTTCTCGGTGTTGTGGGGGTCGGTGTAGCGCAGGTAGTACCACGAGCTGCAGGTGAAGGTGTCCATGGTGTCGGTCTCGCGGCGCGCCGGCTTGCCGCACTTGGGGCAGGTGCAGGCGGCGAACTCCTCGTGCGTTGCCAGGGTCTCGCCTGCGGCGAGGTTGATGTCCTCGGGGAGGCGCACGGGCAGATCTTCCTCGGGCACGGGCACAACGCCGCACTCATCGCAGTGGATGGCGGGGATGGGGTTGCCCCAATAGCGCTGGCGGCTGATGAGCCAGTCCCTCAGGCGGAACTCGACCTTGCGCCTGCCGCGGCCCATGGCCTCGAGCTCGGCGACGACGGCCTCCTCGGCCGGGGAGTGCTTGCCGCCTGCGAGACCGGTGAACTTGCCGGACTGCACGAGGATGCCCTCGGCAGCCATGGCCTCGGTCCAGTCGACGCTCGTGACAACGCGGCCCTGCTCATCCTTGAGCTGCGGGTACAGGGGGTCGTCCTCGGTGACGATGATGGGGATGATGGGGAGGTCGTACTTCTTGGCAAACTCGAAGTCGCGCTGGTCGCCGCAGGGGACGGCCATGACGGCGCCGGTGCCGTAGTCCGCGACAATGTAGTCCGCAACCCAGACAGGGACCTTCTCGCCGTTGATGGGGTTCACCACATAGCGGCCGGTGAACGCGCCGTGCTTCTCCTTGCTGCCCTGGGCACGCTCGACGGCGGTGATCTTCTTGGCGTCCTCAACCACCTTCATGACGGCTTCCTCGTACGGGGTGCCCTCGACGAGGCCCTTGAGGATGGTGCTCTCGGGGGCGAGCAGGAAGAAGCTGCAGCCGAAGAGCGTGTCAGCGCGGGTGGTGAAGACGGTGAGGAGCTGGTCCTCGGCTGGCTCGGCAGGCACGGTGCCGTCTGCATCGCAGAGGGTGAAGGTCACCTCGGCGCCTTCGGAGCGGCCGATCCAGTTTGCCTGCTGCTGCTTGACGCGCTCAGGCCAGCCCTCGAGCTGGTCGAGGTCGTCGAGCAGCTCCTGGGCGTAATCAGTGATCTTGAGATACCACTGGGTGAGGGGGCGCTTGTCGACCTCGGAGTCGCAGCGCCAGCACTTGCCCTCGATGACCTGCTCGTTTGCGAGAACGGTTGCGCAGCTGGGGCACCAGTTGACCGGGTTGTTGCGGCGCTCGACAAGGCCCTTCTCCCAGAACTTGAGGAACATCCATTGACCCCAGCGGTAGTACTCGGGGTCGCAGGCCACAACCTGGCGGTCCCAGTCATACGAAAAGCCCATGCGCTTGAAGGACTTCTTCTGAGTCTCGATGTTGGCATAGGTCCACACAGCGGGGTGGCTGTTGCGCTTGATGGCGGCGTTCTCGGCAGGAAGGCCGAAGGCGTCCCACCCCATGGGATGGAGGACGTCATAGCCCTTCATGCGCCAGAAGCGCGCCATGACATCGCCGATGGAGTAGTTGCGGGCATGGCCCATGTGGATGTCGCCAGAAGGGTAGGGGAACATCTCGAGGATGTACTTCTTGGGCTTGGGGCTGGAGTCGTCGACCCTGAAGATGTCTTCGTCCTCCCAGGCCTTCTGCCACTTGAGCTCGATATCCTGAGGATTGTAGATGGGCATTTCCTTGTCAGGCATGGAGAGTACCTTTCAACCAAAAACAAACGTGCAGCCCATAATAACGCAGGGCTCGAGGAATGTGAGGCGCCGCCCGCTGCGTCAGCACGACAGAGCCCCCAAGCGGGCAAGCAGACCCCAAAAACGAGAAGAGCCGCCCAGCAGGCGGCTCCAGGGGCGGCAGGCCCCACAAACAGAAGAGCCGCCCCCCAGGCGGCTTGCTGCGGGCGGTCACGCCCCGCAAAACGAGAAGAGCCGCCCAGCAGGCGGCTGCAGGGGCGGTCGCGCCCCACAAACGAGAAGGGCCGCCCCCAGGCGGCTTGCTTCGGGCGCCCGCCGCGCGGTG
>SFLO01000107.1 GCA_004553405.1 Coriobacteriaceae bacterium | reverse complement strand
AGCTGTGCAAAACAGGGCTCTGAACTGGGCTTTTCCAAGGGGCTGGACTATGCTGTCAAGCATGCGAAAAACCATGTGAGAACAGAAAGCAGGCCATGCAAGAGCAAACCCCCGCCCCCCGCGCCCCGGCGCCCGCCTTCGTCACCCCGCCCCAGGGCCTGAGCGCCCAGCAGGTGCGTGAGCGCGTGGCAGCCGGCAAGGTCAACGCCAACGCCGACGTGCGCACCAAGTCGATAGCCCAGATCGTGCGCGACAACATCTGCACCCTGTTCAACCTGGTCAACGTCATCATCGCCGCGGCGATCTTTTGGACGGGCGCCTACGCCAACATGCTCTTCATGGGCGTCATCCTCTGCAACATCGCCATCGGCATCTTCCAGGAGATCCGCAGCAAGCGCACCATCGACAAGCTCTCCGTCATCACCTCCACCAAGGCACATGTGGTGCGCAGCGGAGCCAACGCAGATATCTCGCTCAACGACATCGTCCTCGACGACCTCGTGGTCCTCAACCGCGGAGACCAGGTGCCCAGCGACTGCCGCGTGGTGGAGGGCAAGGCCTCGGTGAACGAGAGCCTGCTCACAGGCGAGAGCGACCTCGTCTCCAAGGCCACCGGCGACCAGCTTTTCTCTGGCAGCTTCATCGCCGCGGGCAGCTGCCGCGCGCAGGTCACCGCAGTGGGCGCGGACAACTACGCCACCCGCATCAACAACGAGGCCAAGGTCCACCGCAAGGCCTCGAGCGACATCATGGACGCCCTCAGGCGCATCGTGAAGTGGGTCACTATCGCCATCGTGCCCCTGGGCGCGCTGCTGATGGTGAAGGAGGTCGTCTGGGCCGGCGGCACGCTGGAGGAGGCCATCCTGCACTCCAGCGCGGCGCTGGTGGGCATGATCCCGCAGGGCCTCATCCTCCTCACCTCGAGCGTGCTGGCTGTGAGCGTGGTGCGCCTGGCGCAGCACAAGGTGCTGGTGCAGGAGCTCTACTGCGTGGAGACGCTCGCCCGTGTGGACGTGGTCTGCCTTGACAAGACCGGCACCATCACCACCGGCGAGATGGAGGTCGACGAGCTTATCCCCCTGGAGGGCAGGGAGTACTTCGACGCCCTGCATGCCCTGGTGGCGCTGGACGCGGTAGTCGACGAGGCGAGCGCCAACGAGACCTCCAAGGCCATACACCGCTACATCGCAAACCTCCAGGAGCGCCCCGACGCTCCCCCTGCCGTTGAGGGCCAGGCGCGCGTTGTGCCCTTCTCCTCCGAGCACAAGTACTCCGGCGTGGTCTACGGCTCCGATGCAGGCGCCTACGCGATCGGCGCGGCGGAGTTCCTGCTCAAGGGGCACCCGGAGCTGCCGGCTATCCAAGACACCATCACCCGCCTGGCCGGCGTGCGCCGCGTGCTGGTGCTGGCGAAGGTGGGGGGCTTCGACCACGAGGACGCCGTCATGGGCGCCGTAGAGCCCCTGGCCCTGGTCTTCATCCGCGACTGTGTGCGCCTCACCGCCCCGCAGACGCTCAGGTACTTCGACGAGCAGGGTGTGCGCATCAACATCATCTCGGGCGACGCCGTCGAGACGGTGAGCAACATCGCCCAGAGCGTGGGCGTGCCGCTGGCCGAGCGCTGTGTGGACATGTCCACCGTCACCACGCAAGAGCAGCTTGAGGAGGCGGCGCGCGAGTGCCGCGTCTTCGGCCGCGTGAGTCCCGAGCAGAAGAAGCAGCTGGTGTGCGCGCTGCAGAGCCAGGGTCACACCGTTGCCATGACGGGCGACGGCGTCAACGACGTCTTGGCCCTGCATGCGGCCGACTGCAGCGTGGCCATGGGCAGCGGCTCGGACGCCGCACGCAACGTGGCCAAGCTGGTGCTCATGGACGACGACTTCTCCTCCATGCCGCATGTGGTGGCAGAGGGCCGCCGCAGCATCAACAACCTGCAGCGCAGCGGCAGCCTCTTCTTGGTGAAGACCATCTTCAGCATGTTCCTGGCCGTGGCCTTCATCCTCATCCAGGCCTACGCCTATCCCTTCGTCACCATACAGCTCACGCTCGTCAGCGCCTTCACCATCGGCCTGCCGTCGTTTGTCTTGGCGCTCGAGCCCAACAAGGAGCGCGTGAGGGGCGACTTCCTGCGCAACGTGGTCACCTTCGCGCTGCCGGGCGCGGTGATGATCATCGCGTCTGTTCTCATATCGTGCGCGTACGGCGTGGCGGTGGGGCTGGAGCAGTACGAGTTCTCGACCCTGTGCGTGGTGCTGGCGAGTGTGGCGGGCATGAACCTGGTGGTGCGCCTGAGCATGCCGTACAATCCCGTGCGCGTGGTGCTCACCGTCGTCTGCGCGGCGGCTTTGCTGCTGGGCATCTTCGTCTTCCCGGACTTCTTCTTCCTGGAGCACTTCACGTTTGCCATGGGGGCGGCCGCCCTGCTGCTCTCGCTGCTGGTCACGGCTCTGTTCCAGGTCCTCTACGAGCTGGCCAAGCGCAACCAGAAGCGCTATCTGGAGAGCCTGTAGCTGGCAGGTTCAAGCGCTGCGGAGGCGAGCCGCCTGCGGCGAACACTGCGGAGCGGAGTCGCGCTGGAGGCGCCGCGGGAGCGAGGACTGTCTGAGCGAGCGTAGCGAGCGAGTTCCGCAGCTGCGGCGCCGGAAGCGCGGCTCGGGCGCGCAGCACTGTTCGCCCACAGGCCCCGACACCGCCCAGCGCCCCGGTGCCGTACGCGCCCCCCTTGCGGCGGTCTGGGGGGCGTGGCAAGATAGCGCCTTATGAACATGAGCGTGTTAAAAGACGGTTTCAAGGCGGCCCTGCCCATCATGGCGGGGTATATCGTGTTGGGTTTGCCCTGCGGCCTGCTGTGCCAGCAGGCGGGCATCACCGTGGAAACCGAGGACTTCAGCGAGATCATGGCCGACATTGAGGCCATCACCGACGAGGCGCTCGTAAATGAGAAGGTCGCCGAGATCCGCGCCTACGGCAACATCGCCGCGGACATTGAGGACTACAAGGTGGTCAAGCAGGCCAAACTCTGCATCGCCATCGAGAACTGGATGCGGGATCACCACTGCGACGCCAGCGCCATCCAGTGCTGGGACAGCCCCGAGGCCAACTACGGCTGCGCCATGTGCCTGGTGATGAGCATGATGGGTCAGAAGGGCATGCCCAGCGCCTGCGAGACCGACGTGATGGGCGCGGTCAGCATGCTGGCGCTGCTCAAGGCCTCCGGCATCCCGCCGATCTATCAGGACTGGAACAACAATTACAGGAACGAGCCCAACAAGTGCATCAACGTGCACTGCTCCAACTACCCCGCCTGTGCCTTCAGCCAGAAGCCGGAGATCGCCAATCTGGACATCCTCGCCACCACGCTGGGCACGGACGTTTCCTTCGGCGCGCTGAAGGGCCGCGTGCGCCCGTCCGAGATGACCTACCTGAAGGTCTCCACCGATGACAAGAACGGCCGCATTCGCTGCTATCTGGGCGAGGGCAGATTCACCGACGACGAGCTGCCCACCTTCGGCGGCGTGGCCGTGTGCGAGGTTCCCGAGATGAACAAGCTGATGCACCACCTGACCCGCAACGGCTACGAGCACCACGTCGCGCTGGTGCAGACCGCCTGCGCCGACATCCTGGAGGAGGCCCTGGGCAACTACCTGGGCTGGGATGTGTACCGACACAGCTGAATCGAAGCAAAATGCGGAGGGGAGCAATCCCCTCCGCACAGACTGTCGAAAAACCCTAAGAGAGCGCGAGAGGGCCGCAGCCCTCTCGCATTTTAATCGTGGTCGGCATAGCAGTCGCGCCTCTGCCAATGGCAGGCGCGACCAGCCCGGGCGAATCCTTCGGATTCCAGCCCGGCGCTGCCGAAACCTGCGCGCAGGCGCAACGGTTTCGGTGCGTAAGCATGTACGGCGACCACGG
>SFLO01000106.1 GCA_004553405.1 Coriobacteriaceae bacterium | reverse complement strand
GCAGGCGACGGCAGCAGCAGGCTCGACGCCTACAAGCGCTCCATGGCCGAACACTACGGGGAAGGCGAGCTCCCCGCCTCATCGCGCGTCGGCAGCCCCGCCACCACGGGCCGCATCAGCACGCTCGCTGCCAGCACGGGTTCCTTCCACCCCGTCGAGGACGACTTCGACGACGAAGAAGAGCTCATGGAAGACGACTACGAGCTGCGCGGCGGCGGCAAGCGCCAGCCGCGCTCGCGCACGGGCTCCTCGCGCCAGCGCCGCCACAGCGCGCCTGTCCAGGAGAGCCTGCCCACCCGCCTCATCGGCGCGGCCAAGGCGGCCCTGCAAGACAAGCGCACCAGGCTCATCGTCTTGGCAGCCGCCCTCATCGTGGTCGCCCTCATCATCGTGGCGAGCCTGCTGATGAGCACGGCTGGCAACGAGAACGCCGGCATCCTCAACGTGACGGGCGGCGCCAGCGGCCAAAGCGTCACCGAGCAGGCCGAGGACAAGGACACCGGGGCTGCGCTGGTGACGGTCACCACGGCCAACGGCAACCCCGTGGTGGTGAGCATCGAGGTCGAACAGGGCAAGACCTCGCTGCTGAGCATCACCTACGACGACGACAAGGCCTTCGACGGCACGGCCGTGGGCCCCTGGCAGCGCGACTTCCAGGTGACGCAGTCCTTCAGCGCCACCTTCGGCACGCCCAGCGCCGTCACCGTCAAGCAAAACGGCAACGTCATCGAGATCCCCACGGCCGAAGACGGCTCCGGCAAGCTTGAGATAAGCGTCCAGGCATCCGGCCTGGCATCGAACCAAGGCAAGTAGAGCGCAGCGCGCCTCCCGCCCGCGCAGGCGGCGCGCCGCACCAGAAGAGAACAGGACACAACAACCATGGCAAAGGACAGCAGCTTCGACGTCGTCTCCGAATGCGACCTCCAGGAAGTCGACAACGCCTACCGCCAGGCGGCCAAGGCGCTCACCCAGCGCTACGACCTCAAGGACTCCGGCTCCACCATCGACTACGACAAGGCCAACAAGACCTTCACGATCATCGCCCCCAGCGAGTTCATCAAAAACCAGGTCATCGACATCCTCAACACCCACCTCATCCGCCGCCTGGGCGAGGAGGGCATGAAGTTCGTCAAGTGGGGCAAGAACATCGACGCCTCCGGTGGCAACATTCGCTGCGTGGGCACGATCGCCTTTGGGCTCGACCAGGACACCGCCAAGAGGATCAACAAGGCCATCAAGGACCAGAAGTTCAAGGTCAAGACCCAGATCGAGGGCGACAAGCTGCGCGTGAGCGCCCCCAAGCGCGACGAGCTGCAGGCCGTGATCGCCTTCCTGCGCGAGCAGGACTACGGCGTGCCCCTGCAGTACACCAACTACCGCTAGACCCCCACGAGAGAGCACGCGCTATGCCTTCTGATACCTCCATTGCCTTCATCACGCTCGGCTGCGCCAAAAACGAGGTCGACTCAGACAAGATGCGCGCCCTGCTGCGCGCTGCCGGCTATGCAATCGTCGACGACCCCGAGCAAGCCGACCTCACCGTCGTCAACACCTGCGGCTTCCTGGCATCTGCCGTCGAGGAGGGCCTCGACACGATCTTTGCCGCCCTGGGTGTGACCGACGCCCCGGACATCCCCGTGAACAAGGTGCTGGTCACCGGCTGCATGCCCGCCCGCTACGGCGCAGACCTCGAGGAGGAGCTCTCCGAGGTGGCTGGCTTTTTGCCCTGCGCAGAGGAGGACCGTATCGTCGAGAAGGTGGGGCAGATTCTCTCGCAGCGCGTTCAGCCGCAGGCCGGCCCCTTGCGCGACGAGCTGGGGCCGCACGCCTACGTCAAGATCTCAGACGGCTGCGACCGCTTCTGTTCGTACTGCATGATCCCCTACATCAGGGGCCGCTACCACAGCTACCCCTATGAGACCATCCGCGACGAGGTGGCCGAGCTTGCCGCCGGCGGTGTGCGCGAGGTCGTCCTCATCGGCCAGGACACGGGCATCTGGGGCCGCGACCTGACCCAGCCCAGCTGCACCCGCGATCTTCTGGCCGGCCTTGCGGCGGAGTTCCCCCTGCTGTGGTTCCGCCTGATGTACATCCAGCCCGAGGGCATCACAGACGACCTGCTGCACACCATGGGCACCACGCCCAACATCTGCAGCTACATCGACATCCCCCTGCAGCACGTGGACTCCACCATCCTCGCGCGCATGAACCGCAGCGGCTCGCCGGAGCAGATCGGCGCGCTCATCGCCCATATCCGCCAGCTTGTGCCGGGCATGATGATCCGCACCACGCTCATGACGGGCTTCCCCGGCGAGACAGACGAGCAGTTCCAAGAGCTCATGGACTTCGTTGCAGAGGCCGGTTTCGACTATGCGGGCGTGTTCGCCTACTCCACTGAAGAAGGCTCCAAGGCCGCGGAGTTCGAGGACCAAGTCGACGACGACATCCGCCTGGAGAGGGCCCAAAAGCTACTCGACCTGTGCGATTCCTGCGGCTTCGCGCGCAACGCCGCCCACGTGGGCCAGCGCGTGGTGTGCGTTGTTGAGGGCTATGAGGAAACCGACGCCGGCATCGAGGCCCTTGCCCGCTGGCAGGGCCAGGCCCCCGACGTCGACGGCATGGTCCACATCCCGCTGGAAGGCGGCGCTCAGCTCGAGCTGGGCGAGCGCGTGGAGGTCGAGCTCGTCGACTCCTTCTGCTACGAGCTGGTTGGGGAGCTGGTGTAGCGATGGCCTCGCCTGCGCTGAGGGAGAACATTCTCACGCCCGCCAACATCGTGACCTTGGTGCGCATCGTGCTCATCCCGCTCTTCGTGGCCGTACTCGTGTCGCCTTGGCCGGCGCTCACAGAGAACCTGCCTCTGTGGGGCTCTCTGCAGCCCTGGATCGCCGCGGCGGTCTTCGTGTTCATCTCCGCCACAGACGCAGTAGACGGCTACTTGGCGCGCTCTCGCAACGAGGTCACCGACTTCGGCAAGTTCCTCGACCCGCTGGCAGACAAGATCCTCGTGTGCGCTGCCTTGCTGGGCCTGGTCGAGCTGCAGCTGCTGCCGTCGTGGATCGCGCTCATCATCCTGGCACGCGAGTTCATCGTTTCTGGCCTGCGCATGCTGTGCGCAAGCCAGGGCATCGTCGTGGCGGCGTCGTGGTATGGCAAGGTGAAGACCGTCTCGCAGATCATCGCGATCATCGCCTTCATCATCAAGGACACCGTGCAGCTGCAGGCGCTTGGCGACACCTTCGCCACGGCCTTTAACATCTTCGCGTGGCTTGCGATGCTGATCGCCGTGATCATGACCATCGTGAGCATGATCGACTACTTCTCCAAGTGTCGCGGCGTGTTCGGCCTGGAGGACTGATCGTTCCGGATTGCTTCGCCTGCGCGGGTGCGGCTGTGGAAAACAGTTCCCATAACTTGTGAAGAGCGCTCGGGCCTCTTCCTCCGAGAGGGGAGAGGCCCCTTCGGCATTTGTGTGCATGCGGCTACTTTCAGGCCTTTGAGCAGGTGTTTTGGGGATTGCGGGGCAGCTTTGCGCGCTTGGGAGAGCTGCAGCGCGTAACTCGGATCGCGGCGGACAGTTGGGGGGTAGATTTGCCGCTGCAGGCGGGGCTATCCTTGTGCTGCGCTCAAAGGAGCGCTTGACCGCGAACAGCTGTTCGTTTATGCTATACGAACAAGTTTTCGAACACCGCGCGTGAGGAAGAGGAGCAACACGATGGCCCGCAGCACAACGAGCAAGGACAAGCTGGACTACGAGCTGGCCGGCGGCGACGTCGACAAGGCTATCAAGATCGCCACAGAGGCCATCGAAAAGAAGTTCGGCAAGGGCTCGATCATGAAGATGGGCGAGCACGCCGCGCAGATGGACATCGCGGTGATCCCCACCGGATCCCTCGCGCTCGACGCCGCCCTC
>SFLO01000105.1 GCA_004553405.1 Coriobacteriaceae bacterium | reverse complement strand
CGCTCCACCTCCATCATGCTGAGTTCGATGCGGCTGTCCACCTGCGCCAGCAGCCCCGCCATGGCCGCGCGGTGGTGCGCCGGCGTGAGCTGTGCGTCTTGCTTGAAGTGCGGGTCGCCCGCCGGCATCAGCAGCAGCCGGGGCAGGCCCAGGGCGTCGAGCACCCCGCGCGCCAGGGCCAGGTGCCCGTTGTGCGGCGGGTCGAAGGTGCCGCCCAGCACCGCCAGAGCCCCCGCCCCACCGTGCCCCCTGCTCGCTTCGGGCGCCGCCGGGTCCAAGGCTACTCCCTCACCTGGCCGCTGCCCACCAACACGAACTTCGTGCTGGTCAGCTCGCGCAGGCCCATGGGGCCGCGGGCGTGGAGCTTCTGGGTGGAGATGCCGATCTCTGCGCCCAGGCCGAACTCCCCGCCGTCCGTGAAGCGAGTCGAGGCGTTGGCGTAGACGGCAGCGGCGTCGACTTCGTTGGTGAAGCGCAGGATGGCGTCTGCGTCTTGGGCGACGATGCATTCGGAGTGCCCGGTGCCGTAGCGGTTGATGTGCTCGATGGCGGCGTCGAGGCCCTCCACGCACTTCACAGAGATCTCGAGGTCGAGGTACTCGGTGCCCCAGTCGTCATCGCTGGCGGGCGCGGCGTCGATGCCCAGGTCCTGTGCGATGCGCAGGGCGTGCTCGTCTGCGTGGATGGCCACGTCCTTGCGCGCCAGGGCCACCAGCAGGGCGGGCAGCTGATCGTCTGCCGCGCACTCGTCCACCAACAGGCTCTCGGCCGCGTTGCACACGCCGGGGCGCTGGGTCTT
Organism: Coriobacteriaceae bacterium; assembly: GCA_004553405.1. Taxonomy (GTDB): domain Bacteria; phylum Actinomycetota; class Coriobacteriia; order Coriobacteriales; family QAMH01; genus W2P13-069. The sequence goes on along the minus strand of SFLO01000105.1, from coordinate 3,116 downwards.
GGCGTTGACCAGGATGGGGATGGCCTTGTTCATGTCCGCGCTGGCATGCACGTAGATGTGGCAGTTGCCCACGCCGGTCTCGATGACGGGGACCTTGGCGTTTTCCACGCAGGCGCGGATGAGGCCCGCCCCGCCGCGGGGGATGAGCACGTCAACCAGGCCGGTGGCCTCCATGAGCTCGGTGGTGGCGGCGCGGTTGGTGCTCTCGATCACCTGGATGCAACCCGCGGGCATGCCGGCGCCTTCCGCCGCGGCGGCAAGGACGCGGGCCAGGGCCACGCAGGAGTTAATGGCCATGGAGCCGCCCCTCAGCACGCAGGCGTTGCCCGTCTTCACGCACAGGCCGGCGGTGTCTGCCGTCACGTTGGGCCTGGCCTCGTAGATCATGGCCACAACGCCCAGGGGCACGCGGCGGCGGGTGAGCTCGATGCCGTTGTAGAGCGTGCGGCCCTCGACGACCTCGCCCAGGGGGTCGTCGAGCTTCGAGAGCTTGACGAGCGCCTGCGCGATGGCCTCGATGCGCTCCTGGGTGAGGAGCAGGCGGTCGAGCAGCGGCGCGGGCGTGCCAGCCTGGCGCGCGGCCTCCATGTCCTGCTCGTTGGCAGCGAGGACCTCCGCGCTGCAGCTGCGCAGGGCGACTGCCATGGCGATGAGCGCGGCGTTGCGGGCCTGGCCGCTCACGGCAGCCATCTTGGTGCTTGCCGCCTTGGCGGCGCGGCACTTGTCCAAAACCTCAGACATCTACTCCTCCAACATCTCGTTGATACGTCGAATCCGATGATAGACCGCGCTCTTGCTCAAGGGCGGGTTGGCGTACTCCCCCAGCTCCTTGATGGATGCCTCCGGGTGCTTCAAGCGCAGCAGGCAGACCTCCTGCAGCGACTTGGGAATGCCCTCGATGCCGCGCTGCGACACCAGCTGGCGTATGGCGGCGACCTGCTCCTCTGCCGCGCGGCTGGTCTTGCGGGCGTTGGCGATCTCTGCGTTGACGCGGCGGTTGGTGTCGTTGCGCACGCTCTTGAGCAGGCGGTGCTCCTCGAGCTTGAGGGCCGCCTGGTGGGCGCCGGTTGCCGCGAGAAAGCGCAGGATGTCCTCGGCTCCCTTGAGGTAGACCACGTGGGTGTTGTGGCGCTGCACGCAGCGGGCCTTGATCCCGATGCGCGCCATGAGCTTGAGGAGCCCTTCGGCCATGCCTAAGCTGGTGGTGGAAAGCTCGAAGTGGAAGTCGCCGCGGGGGTCGGCCACGTAGCCGCCGGCCAAGAAGGCGCCGCGCAGGTAGCTTGCCGCGCAGCAGTCCTTGGCCACCAGGCCGTAGCGTATGCCCTGCTCAAAGCCCTCGTCGCCCAGGATGCCCAGGTCCTTGAGGGCCTGGCTCAGGCCGGCTTGGTAGGGCACCACGATGAGGAAGTTGTGGGCCTTGTGCAGCACGCTGCGGCGGATGGTGAGCTCTGTCTTGAGCCCAAAGGAGCCGTCGTGCAGCAGCGCGATGATGGTGCGCGCCACAGAGGCGGTTTCCGTGGTTATCTCCAGGCGGGGGCGCCCGCCGGTGATGCCCAGCGAGCCCTCGATGCGGATGAGGGCCGCCAGCTGGGCCTTGACGCAGCCCTTGCAGCCCAGCTCGACGCGCGCAAGCTCGTCTTTCACCTCTGCGGTAAACGACATTGCGCGAGCACCTCCCCAAAGGCGCGGGCCAGCGCCCGCTGGTCATGCCAGGTGGGGCGCTCGCGGTCGACGAGGTCGCGCACGATGGGCACCGGGCCCAGCGCCGCGATCCTCTCGACGAGCGCGTCGCTCACGTCCACGCGGCGGACCTTGCCGCTGCGGCGGCCGCGCGTCTGGAAGCGCGAGTCCGAATAATCCCTGATCACGGGGAAGAAGCCCGTCACACCGGGGTCGCCGCCGGCGTCCTGGTGGATGAGCACGTAGTCGAGCAGGCCCTCCATCCCGTGGCGCATGAGAGCCTCGACGTAGTCGTAGCAGTTCATGCCCCAGGTCTCGCCCTGCATGTCTGCCAGCGAGCACACGAAGACCGTGTGGGCGGGGTTCTCCTCACGCGAGCGCGCCTTGGCGATGCTTTCCACCACACCCGGCACCAGCAGGTTGGGGATGATCGAGGTGAAGAGGCTGCCGGGGCCCAAGACGATGAGGTCGGCCTGGCGGATCTTGTTGAGGGCCGCGGGGTGCGGCTGGGCATCTGCCGGGTGCAGGCTCACGGTGTGCATGTGGCAGTCCGAATCGCCGATGACGTGCTCGCCCTCGAGCGCGCGGCCGTCTGCCGTGACGCCGGTGAGCTTGACGTCTTGCAGGGTCGAGGGAAAGACGTGCCCGCGCGCGTCGAGCATGTACTCGCAGATGTGGATCGCCTCAGAGAACGAGCCGGTCTCCTCGGCGAATGCGATGAGTATGAGGTTGCCCAGGGCGTGGTCGTCCAGGTAGGAGAAGCGGTGCGAGAACGCCCGCGCGAAGGCGGACTTCTTGTCCGCGCTCATGGCGAGTATGCACTTGCGGACGTCTCCTGGGGGGATGACGCCGCCGCGCTCGCGCAGGATGCCCGTGGAGCCGCCGTCGTCGATCATGCCCACGATGCTGCTGGTGCGGCAGCCCATGTCGAGCAAGGTGCGGATGGAGACGGGCGCGCCGCTGCCGCCTCCGATGACCACGGCCTTGACGGGAGGCTGCTGGGCGCTCACTGGGTCACCTCCGCCAGCGGGAGGTCGCGGTGCGAGACGCCCACGCGGTAGCCGGCCTGGGCCAGGTGGCGCCCCGTTGCCTCTGCCAGGGCCACGCTGCGGTGCTGGCCGCCGGTGCATCCCACGGCGATGGAGAGGTACTGCTTGCCCTCCTCCACGTAGCCGGGCATCACCGTGTCGAGCAGCGAAAACCACTTCTCCAAGAACTCCTTGGTTTCAGGGCGGTCCAAGACGTAGCTGCGGACCTCGTTGTCCTGACCGGTCTTGGTGCGCAGCTCCGGGACGTAGAAGGGGTTGGGCAGGAAGCGCACGTCCATGACGATGTCCGCGTCGACGGGCGCGCCGTGCTTGAAGCCAAAGCTGTAGACGCTCACGCCCATGCCCTCCTGCTCGGATTCCTGGCTGAAGAGGGCGCGGATGCGGCTG
>SFLO01000104.1 GCA_004553405.1 Coriobacteriaceae bacterium | reverse complement strand
TCTGGAGGCTGTGAAAGACGACGTCACCCGCCAGTCCGCCCAGATCATCCGCGACGCAGAGTCGCAGGTTAAGGCAGAATGCGACCGCAAGTCGCGCGAGATCCTCTCCGTCGCCATCCAGCGCATGGCCGCCGACTACACGGCCGAGCGCACCGTGACCTCGGTCACCATCCCCTCCGACGACGTCAAGGGCCGCATCATCGGCCGCGAGGGCCGCAACATCCGCTCCTTCGAGCAGATCACCGGCGTCAACCTCATCATCGACGACACCCCGGAGACCGTCACCCTGTCCTGCTTTGACCCGGTGCGCCGCGAGACCGCCCGCATCGCGCTCGAGAACCTCATCGCAGACGGCCGCATCCACCCCGCCCGCATCGAGGAGATGTTCAAGAAAGCAAGCATCTTCGTCGAACAGCAGGTCCAAGAGGCCGGTGAGCAGGCCACCTTCGACATGGGCATCCACGACCTCCACCCCGAGCTCGTGCGCACCCTCGGCCGCCTGAAGTACCGCACTTCCTACGGCCAAAACGTGCTGCAGCACTCCCTCGAGGTTGCCACCCTGGCCGGCGCCATGGCCTCCGAGCTCGGGCTCGACCCCGTCACCGCCAAGCGCGCAGGCCTCCTGCACGACCTTGGCAAGGCCGTCGACCACGAGGTCGAGGGCTCCCATGCCGTCATCGGCGCAGACCTGGCCCGCCGCTACAAGGAGTCCCCGGCCATCGTCCACGCTATCGAGGCCCATCATGCAGACGTCGAGCCCTCCACGGTGCTCGCCGTCCTCATCCAGGCTGCAGACGCCGTCTCTGCCGCCCGCCCCGGCGCCCGCCGCGAGAGCTATGAGAACTACATCAAGCGCCTGGAGAAGCTCGAGGCCATCGCCAATTCCCATGACGGCGTCGAGAAGACTTTCGCCATGCAGGCAGGCCGCGAGGTCCGCGTCATGGTCCAGCCGGACAAGATCGACGACGCCAAGGCAACCGTCCTCGCCCACGACATCGCCAAGCAGATCGAGGACGAGATGGAGTACCCCGGCCAGATCCACGTCATCGTGATCCGCGAGTCCCGCGCAGAGGGCCTGGCCAAGTAGCCACATCCCCGCGTGTTCGAGCAGCGCCCTTCCCGCATCACAGCGGGGAGGGCGCTTTCTTTAATCTGGCGCGCTTAGGCTGTGCCCTGAATTGTTTCTTAAGCGGTGCAGATTGGGCAGTGGGGGGACGGCGGCTGCATGCCAGCTCTGCGTATAATGTCCCCGTGGTTTCAATGGTTGAGAGAGAGGCGGTTTGCCCTATGGCGCAGAGTCTTACAGACTTCGTTCACGCGGTGAGCGGCGACAGCCACCTGGCTGTCGAGGAGAATCTGGGAGACGGCTTTGTGCGCCTTAAGACCGCCGAGGCAGAGCGCCGCCAAGCCAAGCACGACATCCGGGCCGTTGAGGACATCGTCGTCGAGATGCTGCGCAACTCGCGCGACGCCCATGCCCGCAACATCTACCTTGCCAGCTCGCGCGAGGGCAACCGCAAGACCCTCGTCTTCATCGACGACGGAGACGGCGTGCCCGCTGCCCTGCAAGAGCGCATCTTCGAGCCCCGCGTCACCAGCAAGCTCGAGACCATGGTCATGGACAAGTGGGGCGTCCACGGCAGGGGCATGGCCCTCTACTCCATCAAGTGCAACACGGATTCCGCCCAGGTGGTGACTGGAGACAGCGGGTTGGGCGCCAGCATCCGCGTGATCGTCGACCTCCAGCAGCTCCAGGAGAAGGCAGACCAGTCGACCCTTCCCAAGCTGGTCCGCGAGGAAGACGGCAGCATCACCGTGGGCCGCGGCCCGCACAACGTGCTGCGCAACATCGTGGAGTTCTCGCTTGAGCACAAGGACAAGGTCAACGTCTACTTCGGCTCGCCCACAGACATCGTGGCGCGCCTCTACGAGGACGGTCGCAAGAAGCTCTCTGACGACCAGCTCCTCTTCTGCGACGACGTGGACGATCTGCCCGTCTCGCTGCGCCCGGGCGCCTGCTTGGATGCAGCCGAGCTCGTGCGCGTGAGCACCAGCATCGCGCTGCCTATCTCCGAGCGCACCGCCCACCGCATCATCGCCGGCCAGATCGACCCGGCTCCCGCCCCGCTCCAGTGCATCACTCCCAGCGCCAAGAAGGACAAGCCCGTCGACCTCTACCGCGACAATCGCGGCCTGAAGATCGCACACGAGGACCTCCAGGCCTTCAGCGACGCTGCCGAGCGCTCCTTCCGCTCTCTGGCGCAGCGCTACTACCTGGAGCTCAAGGGGGCGCCACGCGTGACCGTGGGCAAGGACAGCATCACCGTCAAGTTCAACATCGACAAGGGATAAGCTGCGGGCGCCTGAGTGCACCCGCTGACACACAGCAGTTTTCGAGGGGGACATAGATGAAACGAGTCACAAGCTCTATGAGAAGGATCGTCTGCGCTGCGGCGAGCGCCGCTCTGGCCTTGAGTTTGGTGCCCGCCGCCGCGGTGAGCGCGCTCGCTGAGGAGGCGGCAGCCGGCACTGGGTCGACAGAGACGAGTGAGCAGCCCGCACAGCCCGCACCCGAGCAGCCCACCCTCGTAACCGACCCCTCCCAGGCTCAACCCGCAGTGAGCCTGTCGTGCAGCTGGGAGAAGGGCTCCTGGGCCAAGGCCAAGACCGTCTCAGCCGGCGTCACCAAGTCCTTTGCAAAGTCAAATGGCAAGCTCCAGCGCATCCGCGCCAGCATCTCGCTTCCCAAGCAGGAGCTCGCCGACGGCGTGACTTACACCACTGGCATCGAGTACCGCGTGATGACGGGCGGCAGCTGGGGCGACTGGGTCAAGGGCGACAAGGCCGCTGCGGGTGTGAGCGGCAAGGCTGCTCAAAAGATCGCCATCCGCCTCGACCCTACCACTACCGTTGCCGAGCACTACACCCTGGCCTATCGCGTCACGCTGAAGGGCTGCAGCCAGCTTGCTTGGACGAACAACTCCGCAGACGCAGAGGAGCTCTTCGCCTCCACCGGTGCGCAGGCCGACGGCTACGCCATCAGCGGCCTCGAGCTCACGCTCGTCCCCAAGGGCTCCGAGCCTGCTGCCGGTAACGCGCCGGCTGCCATATCGGACAATTCGTTCTCTGCCAGCTACAAGCTCAAGACCACCTCTTCGATCGACACCGCCTCGAAGCTGGGCTCCACTGCCGGCAGCGCTTCGAAGTCCGCCAAGAACGGCGTGAGGATCGCCGCGTCTTCTGACAGCGAGCTCGCAGGCTCCATCAGCTACAAGGTCTACCAAAAGGGCAAGGGCTGGTCTGCCTCTGCCAAGCAGGGCGCCTACGCTGGCAGCTCCAGCTCCAAGGCCTACCTCATGGGCATCAAGATGTACCGCTCCGGTCAACTCAAGAACTTCACTGACCTCTACTACCGCGTCTACCTCAAGGGCTACGGCTGGATGGGTTGGGCCAAGAACGGCGAGCTGGCCGGCACCACCTCCTACGAGGGTTTCCCCGTGAGCGCCTACCAGGTCAAGCTCGTGCCCAAGGGCGCTGCCGCACCTGGCAAGACGGCCAACGCCTCCTCTGGCAAGGAAGGCGTGCTCAAGGAACCCGCCATCGCCAAGCGCATGCAGGCCAAGGCCAAGAACATGAGCTCCAACACCGGCTACCTGCTCATGGCAGACACCACCTACTGCCGCGCCGCCGTCTTCACCGGGTCCAAGGGCAACTGGACCCTCAAGTACCTGTGGAAGGCCGGTGTGGGCGCCTACGGCTCGGGCACCCCCAAGGGCATCTACACGACCTCCTCCCATGTGCCCGTCTTCGGGTGGGAGAAGGGCTACAACTGCTGGTACGGTACCTGCTTCGACGAGGGCCGCGAGATTCTTTTCCACAGCGAGGTCTACAACATCGGCAGCAAGACTCAGATGCAATCCGGTGG
>SFLO01000103.1 GCA_004553405.1 Coriobacteriaceae bacterium | reverse complement strand
AGCGAGCGAGGAGCAAACGCTGCCCGCCACAGCCCACAGCTGGAGCGCATGGACCACCATCGTTGCAGCTACCTTCCTCACATCCGGCACGGAGGAGCGCAGTTGCTCGGCCTGCGGCGCCACTGAGCAGCGCGCCATCGCCCAGCTCGAAGAGAAGAAAGGCGCTGAGTTCGCTCAGGGCAACGCCGACTACGTGATCAGCAGCGCCAAGAGCCAGACCGTCTCCTACGCAGCGCCCGCTACCAGCAAGGCCAAGAAGAGCGCCGTGCTCACCGTCCCACTGAGCGTGAAGGTCGGCAACAAGCGCTACGCCGTGCGCGGTATCGAGCCCAAAGCCTTTGCAGGCACCAAGGCCACCAAGCTCGTCATCGAAGCCAAGGGCCTCAGCAAGAAGAGCCTGCGCAACTGTCTCAAGGGCTCCAAGATCCAGCGTGTGGTGGTGCGGGCCTACAAGAGCACGAAGAAGAACGAGGACTACGCCCTCTTGCTGAAGAAGTATCTCACCAAAGCCGTATGCGGCAAGACCGTCAAGGTGGTGGCAGCGTAAAGGAGAAGCCCGCAGCCATCTGGGCTGCGGCACCAGAGAGACAAGGGGAAAACCATGGACGACAAGATCAAGGAGCTGCTGGCTGGGTTGCCCGCAGAGCTGCAGGAGCAGCTGAAGGGTGCCGCCACTCAGGAGGAAGGGCTCGCCATCCTCGCGGAGAACGCCATCCCCCTGCCCGACGAGGTGCTCGAAGCCGTCGCTGGCGGCGTCGACTGGGACACTATCGTTACCCGTCCCATCTACTAGGAGGAGAGTATGAGCCAGGAGTACAAGGAGCTGCTTGCCAGCCTGCCCGCAGAGCTTCAGGAACTGCTGAAGGCTGCCGCCACCAAGGAGGAGGGCCTCGCCATACTCGAGGCGAACTCCATCCCCCTGCCCGACGAGGCCCTCGAGGCCGTCGCCGGCGGGTACGAGCCCCTCTGGGACCCCGGCATCGCCGACTAAGCGCTCCGGGCAGGCAGGCATGGCGGAGCTGACGCTCGCCCAGCAGGTGCTGGGGCGCTTCTTCGGCAAGATCACAGACCCTGCTGCGGTTCTGGGCACCCCGCAGCTGCGCGAGCGCGCGCTGGACGCCTGCGGGCTGGCCACGCAGGGCAGCGAGACCTTCACCCTCTTCGTGGAGCTGCCGCTTGCGGGGCCGGCGGGTTTCGACCTGCATGTCTACCCCCTCGTGACCCACCAGGAACAGCGGCAACCGCAGGCCGAGGAGCACATCTGGCAGCACTGGCCGCAGACGGCGCCGCTCTTCGAGTGGTGCGCGCTGCAGCCCGCCTGCCAGGCGGAGGCCGGCTACGCCTTCGACCTGCAGGCCAACCCGCGCGCGCTGCAGGAGCCCTGCCTCTACACCGCCTTCTTCACGCCGGAGAAGGGCACGGTGCCGCTGTCCATGGCGCTCATGCAGGGCGAGTGCTTCGATGCCGCACTGGGGCGCCTGCTCGCCGCCGCGCAGCCGGAGCACTCCGTCTACTACACCGGCGTCATGCACGGCCGAGACCCGCTGGTGGCGCACCTGGGCTTCAAGGTGGCCCCGCAGCTAGCGCGGGCCTACGGGCAGCAGCCCGGCCTGCTCTCGCAGCACCTGCAGCTCATGGGCTTCAGTGCGGCTGGTAGCGCCCTTGAGGGCTTCGAGCCCTTTGCGGCCCAGGGCTTTGCGGGTGACGTGCAGTTCGCCTTCGACGAACACGGGCCGCTGGAAGAGACGCTGGCGTTCTCGCTGGTACCGGGCGGCGGCGCGGGAGCGCGAGCCCAGCGTATGCGCGGCGGCGACATCTCCCAGATGCTCGCCTTCCTCCAGGAGCAGGGTCTGGCAGACGCGCGCTGGCGGGAGCTGCTGCCGGCCATGGGTACCTGGATGCTCCCCTGCATCGTAGACGACAGCGTGGTGCCCTGCGTGGCGGGCTTTGGCATCGGCTACGTCAAGTTCCGCTGGACGGACGGGCGCCCAGCCGCGCCCGCCAAGCTCTACATCGAGCTGCGCGCTTCCCTCGCTTGCAAGGAGACTTGAGATGTACCCATCGCAGGAGGCTGTGTTCGAGCGGCTGTTCACGCGCATCGCCGCAGACGGCCGCGGGCGCGAGCTCTTCGGCCGCGAGAGCTGCAGTCCGCTCATGGAGCGCCTGGCGGCTGCGTGCTTGGGTCAAGCGCTGCCGGAGTACTACCTGGAGTTCCCGCTAGGGGGCAAGCCCTGGCTCGACATGCTCGTGCTCTACAGCGTAGAGCAGCTCAAGAAGCGTGCATCCTTCAGCGGCCCGGACCCTCACGGCTACCGCGCCATCTTCAAGGAGGCTTGCACTTGGGACGTGCCCAAGCTGTGCATGGGCACAGAGCTCGACTTCTCGCGCGATGCCGGCGAGGTGCCGGGCTTCTACATCTCTGGCGCATGGGACCAGGACCTGGTGCGCCGCGTTTACCGCGCGCTGGGCGAAGGCGAGGAGCGCGTTGAGAGCACGGTCGCGGTGCTGCAGCGCATCCCACAGGATTGGCGCCCCTACTACATCGGCGCCATGCCGGGCCGTCCTGGCGCTCCGCTGCGCCTGGGCTTTACCGCACCGCCGGAATGCGTGGCGCGCTACGCGGGCAGCCAGGCGGCGCTGCGGGCGGACCTGGAGGCTTGCGGCTTCACCGCGCTGAGCAGCGAGATGCTCGAGCTGCTGGCGCAGATCGCCGAGCTGGGCCTGGGCTACGACGTGCAGTTCGACGTGCTGGCTGACGGCAGCCTGGGGCCGGTGCTGGGTGTGAGCCTCTTTGCCATGAGCCAGACCAACGCTCTCACGCGCGAGTCGTTTGCGACGGGCACGGCGGCGCGCCTCATGGGGATGCTCGAGCAACGCGGCCTGGCAGACGAGCGCTGGCGCCGCGTGCCGGAGTGCCTCTTCGTTGACCGCATGTACTATGGGGAGGACCAGCAGCTCAAGACCCTGGGGCTCATCTGCCGGGCGAACTTTGCTAAGGTCAAGTGGACAGACGGCCGCCCCGGTACCGCAAAGTTCTATCTGGCCGCCAAGGGCTTTGACGTTGACGCTGAAAGCTTGGCCGCCGCCGGCGTCGCGCTGAGCGCCCCCTCTCGTCATCCTGAGCGGAGTGAGCGCTAGCGAACGTAGTCGAGGGATCCCCGCGAGAGCCGCAACGCCGTAACCCGTCTCCACGGGCTCCCACCAACCCGGGCAGCCGCCCCAGGTGCACAAAAGGGCTGGCTGCACTGCGCGCCGCCCCTAGTAGTGGGCGCGCCTCGCGCGCCCAGCGCTTTCCCGCGCAACGCGCGCCGACTCATCGGCAGCCGCGAGAGCCCGGTGGATGCGGTCTCGGTTGCAGCGACTCTCGCGGGGATCCTTCGACTCCGCGCCTTCGGCCTCCGCTCAGGATGACGTCAGGGGTGGCGCGATCACGCTCGCTCCGTTCAGGATGACGGGGGTGGGGCGCTAACGCGCCTCCGCTCAGGAGGGCGTCGCGGGGCGGAACAGGCACAGTAATCGCGTTTCTTGGGTGCTGTTCTCGCCGCAATCATACTTTGAAGTTCTTTTCCCTAAGGATGGCGTCGGCGCCCTCTGTCGACCCATTATCAACGGCTTTTTTCACGCAGTCGTACGCTGCCTGAGCGTCTTCCCAGGTTTCATATTGGAAGCTTGCAGAGCCACCAGGCGACACCGTTGCTGCGCTAAGACGTGACAATCCGTTGTAAGGAGAACCGTCTCCCGGGTAACGAGCGACCGTCATGATGTACACATCGTAGCACCCGTCTCGGTATCCGATAACTGGAACTCGAGTTCCGACAGCACTCTCGTCTTGAGAGATCTTTTCCGGTGTGAAATAGATTGACGGAGTATCTAAGTACTTCCCATCAGCACCTTTAGCGTAGATAGTCCACGAAGCCGCTCCATGTGCCTCGAGATCAA
>SFLO01000001.1 GCA_004553405.1 Coriobacteriaceae bacterium | reverse complement strand
CGAGTACGGTTGGTGGTACCCTGAGAAGGATGTGGGCTCCCCCGGCTTCTCCGGGTGCTTCGAGAACAACGTCAACCTGCTCACCAGGGGCACGGTGGACATGGAGCCCGAGCCCTTGATCGGGACGTGGATTTACAACGGCATTCCCTGCCGTATCAGGAAGAAGAGAGGATAGATCCGTGGAGAAGAAGTACGCGATCCTTATTTTCAGCAAGCCGCCCATCCCCGGCTTGGTCAAGACCCGCCTCACCCGCGAGCGCGGCGGCGCCTTCACCCCCGAGCAGGCAGCGCAGTTCTTCAAGCGCAGCCTGTGGGATGTGACCGAGCTGGCCATGTGGTGCATGGACGACCTCGACGCGCTCAACCGCCAGGAGCTTGAGGCCAACCCCGGCGCGCCCAAGCGCAGCTACGACCTCTTCATCTCCACCACCCCCGCCAAGAACGTCGAGCTGATGAGGGAGACCATCGAGCAGGTTCCCGGCTGGCCGCGCGAAATCCACTACATGAGCGACCGCGGTGCAACCTTCGACGACCACTTCGACATGGCCTTCCAGGAGATCTTCGACCAGGGCTACGAGGCCATCGTCTCCATCGGCGCGGACATCCCCACCCTGCCCCGCGCCCATGTGACCCAGGCCTTCCAGTGGCTGCAGTACTACAGCGAGGTCGTGGGCACGCCGGGCTTCGTCTGCGCCCCCTGCCAGGAGTGCGGCACCTCCCTGGTGGGCTTTAGCTTCGACACGCCCATCGACCACCAGGGCATCTACTACAACATGGACGGCCGCCCCGCGCTGGACGGCTACTACGAGAAGCTCACGGCTAAGGAGATCCCCAGCGCTTACCTGGCTCCCGTCGCAGACGTCGACGAGATCGAGGATCTCGCGCACTGCCTGAGCTGCGCCAGGGCCCTGAGGGAGTCCGCCAAGTTCCAGACCGGCATCTACGTGCCGCGCCGCATCCTCGACTGGGCAGACGCCATCGGCCTGCGCCCCGTCGCGCCGCCCAACACCAACCACGACCCGCGCCAGTACTTCGATGACGACGAGGCAACCGGCGAGGAGTCCCCGGCCTTCCCCGTCGAGGAGACCGAGGGTCACATCAAGTAGGACCAGCGCGGAGAAGCGCGCTCGATGGGGCAAACCGGGCCGGGCCCGGCTTGTCCCATCTGCATTGATAACGGAGAGAACATGAGCAAAGAGCTGCTTCACAAGGTGCACGCCCTGTGCCCCCACTGCCTGGAGACCCTCCCCGCGGAGGTCTATGCAGACGCCGAGGGCAAGGTTTGGATGGAGCGCAGCTGCCCCGAGCACGGCGAGACCGTCACCTACGTCTGGCCGGACAAAGAGCACTACAACTGGCTGCGCAGCATGCACACCGAGCCCACCGCCCCCAAGTGGCGCGAGTACCCCATCGAGGGCGCCTGCTGCAAGAGCTGCGGCCTGTGCGCCCGCCACACCCGCAGGGGCACCCTGGTGGAGATCGAGGTCACCCGCCGCTGCAACGCCAAGTGCCCCGTGTGCTTCATGAGCGCGGACTTCCCCACAGACGGCATCAGCTTCGAGGAGATCGAGGGCCTGGTGGCGACGCTGGCCCAGAAGGTGGGCCCCGAAACCGGCCTGCAGATCACCGGCGGCGAGCCCACGGTGCGCCGCGACCTCCCCGAGATCGTGGCCATGGCGCGCAGCTACGGCTTCACCGGGATCGAGATCAACACCAACGGCATCGTCATCGGCCGCAGCGAGGACTACCTCATGCGCCTGGTCGAGGCCGGCATCACCGGCGTCTACCTGAGCTTCGACGGCATCGACGAGGCCCCCTACGAGAGCATCTGCGGCCGCGCCATGCTCGAGGACAAGCTCGCCTGCATCGAGAACTGCCGCCGCGTGGGCATCCAGGTGGTCGTGTGCATGACCATCGTCAAGGGCGTCAACGACGACCGCGTGGGCGAGGTCATCGACTTCGCCTGGAAGAACTCCGACGTCGTCATCGGCGTCGCCTTGCAGCCCGCCTTCACCAGCGGGCGCTTCGAGCCCAGCGACTACGCTCCCTACACCGCCGGAGACACGATCTTCTCCTTGCCGGAGCAGACCGGCGGCCTCATCCAGGTGGCCGACATCATGCCCCTGGGCTGCAGCGACCCGCTGTGCGACACGGGCACCTTCCTCATGCCCAACCCGGACGACCCCAGCACCTACATCCCGGCCACCCGCGGCCTGAGCAGGGAGGAGTACCTGGAGCTCTTCGACCCCACCAGCCCCCAGGGCTCGGTGCTGCCCGACATCCTCTATAAGAAGGGCGTCAACCTCTTCCACGGCGTGAGCGTCATCATCATGAACTACATGGACGCCATGAGCGCCACCGTCGAGCGCATGAGGGAGTGCTCCATGACCGTCGCCATGAAGGACGGCCGCGTGATCCCCTTCTGCAGCTACCAGATGACCAACACCGCCGGAGAGCGCATCTACGAGATGTGGGGAACCGGCCCTACCGAGTAAGGAGAGCCCGTGGCCGACTACAAGTTTTCCCATGACAGCGAGCGCTGCGCCCACTGCGGGCTGTGTGCCGCCTTCTGCCCCTGCTATGTGCTCGAGATGCGCGACGGCGTGCCCGTGGCCGTGAACCCGGACGCCTGCGTGGGATGCACCACCTGTTCTGGCAACTGCCCCACCCGCTCCATCCGCATCGAGCCCCTGGGCAACGCCAGCTTCGACGCTGCCCTGGCAGACGAGGAGCGCGCCGAGCCCATCTCGGCAGAGAAGCAGGCGCAGTACGCCGAGTACCAACGCATCATCATGGAGAAGCTCGGCCTGCGCTGGCAGCCCGTTGCGGTGAGCCTCATCGAGAAGGACGAGCCGCTGCCCCAGTGCCCCATCCCGGCCGAGAACCTGCGCTTTTGCCAGGCGATGATGGCGGCGCGCCGCGGTGCCTGCATCCTGCAGCCGCCCTTCAGGCACTCCTGCCCGGACGGCACCTCGATCTTCGGCATGACGGGCGTCCCAGAAAAGCTCGCTACGGGAGAGATCTACGTGCTCTTCCACAAGGTGGTCAACGCCGAGGCAGCCGCCAAGATGGTGGCCGAGCGCCCGGTGTTCCCGCCCAACTCGCGCAGGGCCACCATGGTGACGCCCCTGGCCAAGACCCCGCGCGACCCGGAGGTCGTCGTCTTCACCGGCACCCCCGAGCAGATGATGTGGCTGAGCATGTCCATGAGCTACTACGACGGGCACCGCCACGACTTCCATGCCAGCGGCTTCAACTCCATGTGTGTGGAGGCCGTCCTCATCCCCCTGCGCGACGACCAGCCCAACATCACCTTCGGCTGCTACGGCTGCCGCGCCGCCACGGACGTGGGCGAGGATATGATGTGGATGGGCGTGCCCACCAGCAGGCTCGCCACCATCGCCGCCGGCGCCACGGAGCTTGCCAAGAAGACCATCCCGGACTCGCGCAACAAGATCTACGTCGAGCCCATCATGTAGAAGGAGCTGCCTGTGGAGCTGAGGGAGCTTGAGGGCGCCCAGATCGCGACCCTGCTGACGCCCACCACCCTGTGCCTGCTCACCGCCCGCGACGCCCAAGGGGAGTGCGTGGCCACCTGCGCCTGGGTCAACCCGCTGAGCCACGAGCCCAGCCTGATCGGCGCGAGCCTGAGGCCGGGCGGCCGCACGGCACGCGCTATCGCGGAGAGCGGCTGCTTTTGCGTGAGCGTGCTGCCCGCTGGCGCCCGCGACATCGCCCTGGCCTGTGGGAGGAAGGGGGAGGACCAGCCCGAGCGCTTTGAGGCGGCGGGGCTGGAAGCGCTGCCCTGCGAGCGCATCGAAGCGGTGCGCATCGCCCAGGCGGTGAGCTGGATCGAGTGCGAGCTGCTGGACATGCCCGTCTACGGCGACCACCAGCTCTTCGTGGGCCGCACACTGATCGCCCAGACGGCGGGAGGGGCGCCCCTGCTCATGGAGGGCAGGAGCGCGTTCGGCCGCTTCGAGGCAGACGAGGCCTAGGCCGCCGGCACCTGAGGCGCGCCGCAACCAGAGGAGGAACCATGATCACCCCGGCTTGGCACATCCGCAACGCAACCCTGGCCGACATGCCGCTGATCCGCCAGCTCTTCGAGGAACAGGGCATGGGCACGGTGGAGGTCCCCAAGGGGATCAGGGTCGCCATCACGCCCGACAACATCATGCTCGGCGCGCTGCGCTGCGAGGAGCTCTCCGACGGCGCCTGGTACGTGCGTCCCGTGGTGGTCTTCGACTCTGTGCGCGGAACGGGGGTGGGGCGCGCCCTCATGAAGGACGCACTCAAGCTGCACCCCGACCTGCGCCTGGTGGCAGAGGGCTACTGCGCGGGCTTCTACGACGCCTGCGGCATGCAGCGCTGCAGCTGGGACGAGATGGCCTACGAGCAACGCCACGAGTGCGACGTCTGCCCTGGCAGGGATACCTGCGGGGCCCAGCCCTTCCGCAGCGTGCCGCCCAAGCACACCCTCACCTTCCTGGGGACCACCAGCGGCTGCGGCGTGCCCGCGTTCTTCTGTCACTGCAAGGCCTGCGAGGCCGCCCGAAAGGACCCGAGCCTGCGCCGCGGCTGCAGCGGCGTGCTCATCCAGGGCAACAGCACCATCCTCGTCGACACCCCGCCCGACGTGCGCCACCAGCTTATCCGCGAGGACGTGAGCGACCTCGACCACGTCTTCCTCACCCACGCGCACTACGACCACCTGGGCGGCTTTGGCGAGCTCGAGTACCTGGTGCGCCTCTACCGCGAGAGCGCCCTGCCCTTCCATGCGAGCGTCTATGCCATGGGGGAGGCCCTGAGGGAGTTCCACTACATGGACGACTGCTTCGACTGCGACCCGATGGAGGAGTGGGAGGTCCGCGAGGTTGACGGCCTGAGCATCCAGGCGGTGCCGGTCGAGCACTGCCCGGGCTGCTTCGGCTACCTCATCACGAGCCCCAGCGGCAAGCGCACCTTCTACGCCCCGGACACCGCCGCCCTCAAGCCCGAGGTGCGCGAGCTGCTGGCGGGTGTGGACAACCTGATCATGGACGCCACCTTCTTGGCAGAAGGGGCGAGCCACTCCCAGAACCACCACAGCGTCCGCCAGACCGTCGAGGAGGGCATGGAGCTGGGAGCCGGCACCATCTACCTCACGCACTTCGCTCCGCACATCTGCCGCCCCGAGGAAAACGCCGAGGAGCTGCTGGAGGAGTACGTGGCGCAGTTCGGCGGCCGCGTGGTCATCGCCCGTGACGGCATGAAGGTCGAGCTCTAGGAGGAAGGGGGCGGTGCCGCGCTGCGAGCTGCGGCCCCGCTAGGCTGCCCCTCGCCCAAGTGCCACTGGCGCTTGCAGGGGCGCTGGCCCATAATGACGCCTATGGATACTCCCAGGAAAACACTCAGCCCCGCCCACGTGCTCACCCGCATCCTCTCTGTGATCGTGTGCGGCGTGGGCTCGAGCGCGTGCATCTTCAGCTTCACGCTCCAGATGGAGGAGATGGGCACCACCATGTCCTCCTTCGTGTGGTACAGCGGGCTCATCGGCGTGGTGCTCGCGCTGGCCGGCTATGCGGCCACCTGCACCCCGCGCCAGGGCAACAGCTGGATCGTCCCCGCCCTGCTGGCTGGCACGGCCATCGCCGGCACCGCCCTCGAGCTCGAGCTCGATCTGCTGCGCTCTTACCAGGTGGCAGAGCTCGCGATCGTCTTCTTGGTGATCGAGGCCGCCTGGCTCGTCGCCTTCCACTTCATCTTGAAGAAGCAGGACCCCGAGGCCGTCTAGCCCGCCTACGAGCGCGTTGCCTGGGACGGGTCGATGCTCATGGTCTCGAAGCGCGAGGCCATGAACTCGTTGTCGAAGTGCTCCTCGAAGAACTTGGTCATGGCCGTCTGGCTCTCGATGCCGGCCTCGCGCTGGTACCAGCAGTCGAAGCTGAGCATGGTCATGACGCCGTTGAAGAGCATGAGCGCGGCGCACACCGTGGTCACGCCGTAGCGCCAGTTCCAGGGGATGCGGTTGATGAGCTCGAGCAGCTTGGGCAGGCAGACCCTGATCCAGAACAGGCCCAGGCCGCCCCAGGCGATCAGGTGGACGAGGTCCGTGCGCCCGCCGATGTTGAGCGCCGCGTTTGAGTAGTCCCAGGCCACGATGCCGAAGGCGAACTGGAAGAACCAGCTCACCGCGTACTCGAAGGCGCCGCCGATGAGGGCGCTCACCACAAAGGTGATCAGCCAGTGCTTGTTGTAGAAGCGGTTGAGGGCGATGGTCATGAGCAGGGCGCCAAAGCCGTAGATGGGGCTGAAGGGGCCCCAGAGCATGCCGGTGCGGTTCATGATGACGCCGCCGGAGACGCAGTAGACGTAGACGGTCTCGATGAGGTCGCCCAGCACGCAGGCCACCACGAAGATCCAGAACATGTTGAAGAAGTTGAGCGTGATGTAGCCCTTGCCGCTCTTGTCGCGGCCCAGGGTGCCCTCTTCGGCGTCGCTGCGGTCCTCGAGGGCCTGGAGGTGGCGCTGCAGCTGGCGCTCCTCGCGCAGGGCGGGGTCGAGCGCAGAGGACATGACCACCAAGAAGACCAGGCTGGCGAAGGGGACGAGCAGCAGGCGGTCGAAGCCGAAGACCATCACGAAGAGCACCATGAGCAGCGCGTTGACCGCGATCATGGCGTTGAGCTGGGTGGCCGCCCTGCGCCGCTTGTCGAGTATGAGGCGCACGCCCAAGACGAAGGACTGCACGAGCAGGACGAGCGCGCAGAGCAGCAGGGCGATGATGAGGCCGGTGGTCTGGCTGGTGACCAGGTTGGTGAAGTCCGGTTCCCGCATGATGGCGAGGAGGGCGAGGAACGTGAGGGCCATCGTGGGGATGAGGAGGGTCGAGAACACGATGGTGAGTATGCCGAAGACCTTGTATGCCTTTGAGACGGGCGCGCTCATTGTTTCTCCTTCAGATAGAATGCTCGGCTCCATGATACTCGATGGGTGCGGGCCCTTTGGGATATGCCCCCTAAGCGGAACCCTCCCGTTGCCGCGATGCGCGCTATACTGCCGCTCATGAGCAAACTAGACGAACTCGAGGCGCTCGCCAAAGAGGTGAGCGCCTCCACCATCACCATACTGCCCAAGCGCTGCAGCTATATCCGCAACTGGAACAGCAAGTGCAAGGCCTGCATGAACGCATGCCCGCACGACGCCATCTCGCGCAGCATCGGGCGCTTCTCCATCGATCCGGACCTGTGCACCAACTGCGGGGCGTGCACGGCGGCCTGCCCCACGAGCGCCCTGCTCACAGGCTCCCCCACGGCCACGGACATCGTGCGCAGCGCCCGCCGCACGGCCCAGGCCTACGGCGGCATCGCGGCCTTCATGTGCCAGCGCGATGCCCAGGAGCTCGACATCGACGAGAACCGCGTAACCGTCCTGCCGTGCCTGAACTACCTCGACGAGTACCTCATCTGCGGCCTGCTTGCCCTGGGGATCGACAGGGTCGCCCTGCTCAGCAGGGGCTGCGACGGCTGCCCCGTGGGCGGCAGCGAGCCGTACTTCCCCGCTGTGGTCAAGAGCGCGCGCTCGCTGGTGAGGACCTGGAACGCGCCGGGCAAGGTGAAGATCTTCCACGACATCCCCGAGAGCCTCTGCAACAGCGGGGGCAGGGCCCGCGCAGCCAAGAGCGACCGCCGCGAGGCGCTCGAGCACGCCGGCGGCAGCGCCATGGGCTACGTTGCGGACACCGTCGACGAGCTCATCACGGGCAAGAAGAGGGAGCGCGTCGAGGAGGACCGCCAGGTCATCGTCAAGCCGAGCGACGTCTTCCCCGCAGACAGCTACCGCGGTCCGCGCATCAAGGGCATGCTCGACCGCGTGGGCGAGCTGCCCGCCGGCGCCAGCATCGAGTCGCGCTTCTGGGCGAGCGTCGACCTCGACCCCACGGCCTGCCACTACTGCGGCTGCTGCGCCACCATGTGCGCCACACGCGCGCTGACCTACACCCAGGACCTCCCGGAAAACCCCACCCGCGTGCAGCGCAAACAGGCGCCGGGCACCCTCACCTTCACGCCCTCGCTGTGCATGGCCTGCGGGCTGTGCCAGGACTCGTGCTTCCGCAGGGCGCTCGTGGTGGGCAACCGCATCCCGGCGAGCTACCTCGACCCTGCCACGGTCGTGACGCTCTACGAGGACGAGAAGCAGGTGAGCCGCAGCAAGTTCGGCTTCTAGCGCGCATCGCGTGAGCTGCGCGCGCCGAGATGCCAAGCCCGGGCAGCCGCCCTGCCCGGTTGAGAAAGGAACGCCCCATGCCAGACACCGCGCCCCGCACTGCAGGCGGGCCCTCCCGCCGCATCAGCGACATCTACGCCTCTGCCGCCGCCCGCGGCAAGCAGGTTCTGAGCTTCGAGATCTTCCCGCCCCGCGGCGAGCTCAGCGACGAGAACGCCCGCACGGTGGCCCGCGAGCTTGCGCCCCTGCAGCCGGACTTCATCTCCGTCACCCACTCCGCCGGGGGCTCCGGCAGCGACGGGCTCTCGTACAACGCCACCAACCAGGTGTCCTCCCTCATCCAAGACGAATTCGGCGTGCCGAGCATGGCGCACCTCACCTGCATCAACACCACGCGTGAGGACCTCGAGCACGCCGTGGCGGACATGCACGCCCGCGGCATCGTCAACGTGCTCGCTGTGAGGGGCGACGTGAGCTCGTCTTCCAAGCCGGGCGAGTTCTCGCTTGCCAAGGACCTCATCGCCTACCTCAAGGGCGAGGGCTTCTGCGTGGGCGCGGCCGCCTATCCGGAGGGCCACATCGACTGCGACGACCCCAAGGTCAACATCGAGCACCTCAAGGCAAAGCAGGATGCCGGCGCCGACTTCTTCGTGACCCAGCTCTTCTTCACCAACTCGCTGTTCTACCGCTTTAGGGAAGACGCCCTGGCGGCGGGCATCACGGTGCCCATAAGCTGCGGCGTCATGCCCTTCATGAGCAAGAAGCAGGTGCAGCGCATGGTGTTCATGTGCGCAGCGAGCCTGCCCGCGCCCATCGTCAAGCTGCTGGCCAAGTACGAAGACGACAAGGAATCCCTGCTGCAGGCGGGCATCGACTACGCCGCCGCCCAGCTGGTCGACCTGGCAGCCCACGGCGTGGACGGCCTGCACGTGTACACGATGAATCGCCCCCAGGTGGCCGCGGTGGTCAAGCAGCGCCTCAAGGCGGCAGAGGCCGTGCGGGGCTAGGCGGGAAGGGGAGCGCTGTGGCTGAGAGCGGCTTCGACGTGCTTGCGGCGATCAAGGCCCAAAGCGCCGTGGTGGCGCTGGGCCGCGGCAAGCTGGACGCCAAGGTGAACCGCGCGGACGCCCTCATGTACGCGGGGCATGCCGGCCAGGAGCTGGGCGGCGAGCTTTCCGCGCGCTTTGAGGAGCTGGCCCGCCAGTGCGAGGAGTCGCACAAGGTCTCGTACGTGTGGCGCGTGGAGGACATCGACAGCTCGAGGCGCTTTGGCGAGCTCGTCCCCCAGGTGGTGCTGGCGGGCAGCGGCCTGGTGCTGGAGGGGGCAGACATCAGCGCCCACCTGCGCGGGGCGAGCAAGGTCGCCATCTTCGCCTGCACCCTGGGGGCGGGCTGCGACCGCGAGCTGCGGCGCCTGGGGGCGCTGAGCCCGCTCGACCAGACCCTCTACGGCTGCTGCGCGTCTTCCCTTGCAGAGGCCGGGGCCCAGGAGGTCCAAGAGCTGCTGGGGGAGGAGGCGGCCAAGCTGGGCCTCGAGGCGCGTGCCCGCTTCAGCCCGGGTTACGGCGACCTGCCCCTCTCTGTGCAGCCCGCCTTCCTCCAAGCGCTCGACGCCGGCAGGGCCATCGGGCTGGGCGTCACCGAGAGCATGCTGCTCTCCCCCGTGAAGAGCGTGACGGCGGTGCTGGGCTTCTTCGACCCGGCGGCCGCAGACAGCTCGAGCGACCCGTGCGACCTGTGCGCGGCGCGCGCGTACTGCTGCTATCGAGAGCGCGGCACCACCTGCCGCGATTCCAGGAGGAGGAACTGAGATGACTGGGGACTACGACGCCCTGCGAGGGCTGACCGTCAAGGACGCCAAGCTCGAGGCCGCCTTGCGCGGCGAGGCCTTCCTGCTCTTTGACGGCGGCATGGGCACGATGATGCAGGCCGCCGGCATCGCCGGCCCGGGTGTGGTGCCCGACCTCCTCAACCTGAGCGCCCCGCAGCAGGTCAGCGCCATACACCGCCTCTACGTCGAGGCGGGCGCCGAGGTCATCACCTGCAACACCTTTGGGGCCAACAGGCGCAAGCTCGACGGCCGCGCCTCTGTAGCCGAGGTCTTCGCCGCCGCTGCCGCCTGCGCCCGTGAGGCCGGCGCGCGCTACATCGCCGGCGACATCGGGCCGCTGGGCGCGCTGCTGCAGCCCATGGGCGAGCTCTCCTTCGAGGAGGCCTACGAGCTCTTCGCCGAGCAGGCGCGCGCCGCGCAGGATGCCGGCTGCGACCTGCTGGCCATCGAGACGCTTTCGGACCTGCGCGAGGCCAAGGCGGCTGTGCTCGCCTGCCGCGAGAACAGCACCTTGCCCGTGTTCCTCACCATGACCTTCGAGGGCGACGGGCGCACCTTCTTGGGGACCACTCCCACCGTGGCCGCGGCGACGCTGTCTGCCCTGGGCGCGCATGCCGTGGGCACTAACTGCTCGCTGGGCCCCGCCCAGATGGGAGGCATCGTCGAGGAGCTCGCCCGCGTCTGCCGCGTGCCCCTCATGGTGCAGCCCAATGCGGGCCTGCCCCGCATCGAGGACGGCCAGACCGTCTTCGACGTGAGCCCACAGGACTTCGCCGCCGCCATGGAGGGCATACTCGACGCCGGTGCGAGCATCGTGGGCGGCTGCTGCGGGACCACCCCCGCCTTCACGGCCCAGCTGGCAGCGCTCATCGAGCGCCGCGGCACCCCGCGCCGGCGCCCGGTATGCGGCGACCTCATCCTCACGAGCGCGCAGGAGGCCGTCGTGCTGCCTGCGGGGAGCCCCTTCGTCGCCGTCATAGGCGAGCGCATCAACCCCACGGGCAAGCCCAAGCTCAAGGCCGCCCTCCTCGAAGGCGATCTGGACTACCTGGTGGGCGAGGCCGCCGGCCAGCAGGCCTACGGGGCAGACGTGCTCGATGTCAACGTGGGCCTGCCGGGCCTCGACGAACCGGCCGTGCTCGACGCCGCCGTGCAGCGCCTACAGACCACCTGCACCCTCCCCCTCGTCATCGACTCGAGCGACCCCGCGGCCGTGGAGCGCGCCGTGCGCGGCTATGCGGGCAAGCCCCTCATCAACAGCGTCAACGGCAAGCGCGAGAGCCTCGCAGCCATCCTGCCCATCGCCAAGCGCTACGGCGCCGCCGTCATCGGCCTCACGCTCGACGAGGAGGGCATCCCGCCCACGGCGCAGGGCCGCTTTGCCATCGCCGAGCGCATCGTGCGCGCGGCCGAGGACTGCGGCATCCCCCGCTGCGACGTGGTGATCGACTGCCTGACCATGGCTGTCGCCACCAACCAGGACGAGGCCGCAGAGATTCTCGCCGCCATACGCATGGTCAAGGAGCGCCTGGGCGTGCGCACCACCCTGGGCGTGTCCAACATCAGCTTCGGGCTGCCGCAGAGGCCCCTCATGAACGCGAGCTTCCTTTCCGCCGCGCTCGGAGCGGGGCTCGACCTCCCCATCCTCAACCCCAACGCCGCGCGCTACCGCGACGCCGTGGCCTGCCACAAGGTGATCACCGGCCAGGACCGCGGGGCCCGCAGCTACATCGCCCGCTGCCAGGAGACGCCGGACCCCTACGAGGCCCCCGCGGGCGCGGCGATTGATACCGGCATGCTTCAGCAGGGAATCTCCCTCATCTGCCAGGCTGCCGGCGTGGAGCTCGGCGGGCTCGAGGCCCCCGCTGCCCAGCCTGTGGCGCACGCACCGGAGACAAGCGCCGCCCTGCCCGTGCCGCCCGCCCTCGCCGATGCCGCCGACCTTGCCGCCAGCGTGCAGGAGCTCATCCTCAGCGGGCGCTCCCAGCCCATGCCCGCCGCCGTCGAGCGCCTGCTCGAAGGGCACGCGCCCCTCGACGTCATCGACGGGCTGCTCATCCCCACCCTCGACGAGGTGGGGCGACGCTTTGACAAGGGGGAGTACTTCCTCCCGCAGCTCATGGCCTCTGCAGAGGCGGTCAAGGCCGGCTTCGACGTGGTCAAGGAGCGTCTGGGCGATGCCGCCGGCCAGCAGACGGGAAGCGACGGCTGCATCGTCATCGCCACGGTCAAGGGCGACATCCACGACATAGGCAAGAACATCGTGAAGATGCTGCTCGAGAACTACGGCTTTCGCGTTATCGACCTGGGGCGCGACGTGGCCCCGCAAGACGTCCTCGAGGCCGTGCGCGAGCACCATGCTCCCCTCGTGGGGCTTTCTGCCCTCATGACCACCACCGTCAAGGCGATGGAGGAGACCATCGCCTTGCTGCGCGCCGAGGAACCGGCGGTCAAGATCATGGTGGGTGGCGCCGTCCTGACCGAGGACTACGCCCAGACCATGGGTGCGGATTACTACGCGAAGGACGCCGCAGCCAGCGCCCGCATCGCCGAGGCCTGCCTGGGCTCGGCATAGGGTATGCTGCAGGCATGATGATCGTTAAGGACATACGGGGTATCTCGCGCGTTGAGCTGCTGTGCATCGCCGGTATCGCGCTCATCGCCTTGGTCGTCGCGCTCAGCCTGGGGCTCAACGCCTTGGGGCTCCTGCGCACGGGCGACGATTCTGGCACCCTGCGCGCCGCGGAGGACTTGGCGCAGGTCCAGCAGATGGGCTCGTGCCTGCTGCCCGGTTGCCCCGGGGGAGATTCCGAGGAGCATGCGTCCCACACGGGGGAGGACGGCACGGTGACGGTCTACTACGACAAGGGCGCCAACGTCCTCACCGCCATCAAGCCCGCTGGCTACAACGAGTCGACCTCCCTGCTCATCGGCAAGACCGAATGCCCCGTGGCCAAGAACAGCTGCGTGGTGCAGGTGCAGCGCAGCGGCGATCAGATCAGCTTGTCCTGGGTGCCTGCTCTGCCACTCAACGCGGGCTGAGCTGCAGGGGGAGCTGACGGATGATCATGGACATGCACGAGCTCATGGCGCTTTCCGCCCCGCTCGCCGCAGCCGTCTTGGCCCTGGCGGCGTTGTGGGGGGCGGTCTTCGGGAGCTTCATCAACTGCCTGGCCTGGCGCCTCGTGCGCGGCGAGAGCCCTTGGCGGGGGCGCAGCCACTGCGCCGTCTGCGGCCATGACCTGGGCGCGCTCGACCTCGTGCCCGTCTTCAGCTGGGTGTTCCTGCGGGGCCGCTGCCGCTATTGCGGGGAGCGCATCGCCTTTCGCTACACGGCGGCCGAGCTGCTGCTGGCGGCGTACTTCGCCTCTGTGCTGTGGGTCTACGGGCTCTCTGTCCACGCGCTTGCCCTGTGTGCCCTGGGCTGCCTGCTGCTGGGCCTGTCGCTCGTCGACCTCGAGAGCTTCATCATCCCCAACGGCTTCATCGTCGCCGGCATAGCCGTGTGGGCGGCGAGCATCGCCTTCTGGGAGCTGCCCGCGCAGGGCATGGGGGTGGGGAGCCTATTAGCCGCCCTGCCCGGCGCCCCGCTTGCGGCCCTGGTGGCAGACGGGCTGCTCGGCGGCCTTGCCGTCGGGGGCGGGCTGCTGCTCTTCAGCATCGCCTTCGAGGCCCTCACGGGCAAGGTGGGCCTGGGCGGCGGAGACGTCAAGCTGCTCTTCATGGCGGGGCTCTACCTGGGCCTTGCGGCCAGCGCCCTCAACCTCCTGATCGCCTGCGTGCTGGGCCTGCTCTTCAACCTGGTGTGGGCGCGGCGCGGCTCTGCAGAGGGCGGGGAGGCGCCGGCGCCCAGGGCGTTCCCCTTTGGGCCGGCTATCTCTGCGGCTGTCTGGGTGACGCTTCTTGTGGGAAACCCGCTGCTCGAGGCCTACCTCTCCCTCTTCTTCTAACACCCTTTTGGGATTAGGTGCTGCGTAGCGCGCTTGAGCAGGGCGTTTGTCTGCACGGCGGGGCGCATGCTGGCCTATAATCGAAACTTAGACGAAACGGCGCCCAAGAGCGCCTCAACGGGGCGGATTCGAGCGAGGACCGAAATGGCAAAGCAGTGCGTCGGCATCGACATCGGCAGCGAGCACGCAAAGCTCGTTGTGTTTGACGGGCAGCAGGTCACCCAGGCCGTGCTGTGCGAGATCCCAGACGGCTTGGTCCGCGACGGGCGCATCACCTCCTTCGAGGCGATGTCCGACGTTATCAAAGCTGCGGTCAAGGAGAACAAGATCGGCGCCAAGGACTGCGCCATCGCCCTACATCCTTCAGACGTCCTCATGCGCCGCATCACCATGCCTGCCATGACCGTGAGCCAGCTCGAGCTCAACCTGCCCTATGAGTTTCGCGACTACATCGCCGATGGCAAGGGCCGCTACAGCTTCGACTACGCGGTGCTCGACATCGTCAACGACGAGGACGGCACTCCCAAGGAGATGGACCTACTGGCGGCTGCCGCAGAGAAGGAGGTCATCAGCTCCTACTCCACCATGCTGCGCCGCGCGGGCCTGCGCCTCAAGACCGCGGCCCCAGACGTCATGTCCTACCTCAATCTGGTCGCGCGCGACCAAGAGCTCAACCCGGTGCCAGAAGGCGAGCCGCCCCGCGACTACTGCTTCTTGGACATCGGCCGCCGCAACACGGGCGTCTACCTCTTCCCCCAGGGGCGCTACGAGATGATGCGCCTCATCGACATCGGCACGGGCAACCTCTTCACGGCTGTCGCCAACGCCCTCAACATCGACCCCGTCATGGCGCGCACCTACGTGCTCAGCGACTACGAGGGCGCCCAGAGCCTCCCGGCGTGCATGGACATCTACGAGCGCCTCGCCACCGAGGTCGCGCGCGTCGTGAGCTTCTACAACTTCAACTTCCCGCAGAGCAACCTCGCTGCGCTCCATGTGTGCGGCAGGGGCACCAACATCGGCCCGCTCATGGAGACCCTCTATGAGCACGTCCCCGTCGAGCTTGTGGACATCTGCGAGCTGCTGCCGCCGTCCGACCTGTCCCCCGAGCTGCTGCGCCAGTGCGACATCGCCCTCGGCGTCACCCTCCAGTAGAAAGGGGCGCCCGTGAACCTCAACGCCAAGATCGACCTCAAGGGCCTGGGCAAGAACCTGAGCCTCAAGAACCTCAAGGGCTCCCTCAAGGGCTCCAAGGGCTCGCAGTATCCCAGCAAGACCTCCATCAACCTGGTGGTGACAGACGACTCCACTCAGTTCACGCCGCGCACGGCCGTGATGCTGGTTCTCGTGCTGCTCTTTGCCGCGGTCTTCTGCAAGTTCGCCGTGATCGACGTCATGGGCGCTGCCTCCCAGGCGGAATCGCGCGTCTCTGCCGCGCAGGCTCAGCTCTCCACCCTCCAGGCGGCCAACGCGGACTACAACGAGGTACAGGCCGAATACGACAAGATCGGGGTTTCCGGCCTGAGCGAGGATGAGCGCGCCCTGGCAGATCGCGGGGACGTCATCGAGCTGATCGAGAACACCGCCTCTCAGCTGGGCAGCCTCCAGGCCGTGCGCGTGAGCGGCAACACCATGGAGCTGCAGTTCTCCGACCGGACCCTCCACGACGTCTCGCGCCTGATGCAGGTCCTCGAGAGCAAGGACATCGTCGCCGGCGTGAGCGTCTCGATGGCCAAGACGGACGAGAAGACGGACGTGGTCTCTGTGGTCACGGTCACGCTCCAGCCCCAGAGCGCAAGCGCAGCCGGCGCTGCTGAAGAGAACTAGGGAGGCATCGCATGGAACGCTCCTTCACCGCCCGCGAGAAGGCCCTGCTCACCGTCCTCGCCATCCTCGCAGTCGCCTGCGTGTACTTCCTGCTCGTGTTGCAGCCCGCCTTGAACTCCATCTCGTCTGCCGACGAGCGCGTCGCCACCATCGAGAGCGAGGTCGTCACCCAGCAGGCCATGGCAGCCAAGAAGGCCTCCATGGAGGCAGAGATCGCCGCCGCCAAGTCTGCCGGCAAGGTCGAGAAGCTCCTCCCCGCATACGACAACTCCAAGGCCGCCCTGCGCGAGCTCGACTCCATGCTTGCCCAGACCAAGAGCTACGACATCTCGTTTGCCACGGCAGACACATCGGCAGACCCGGTGAGGCGCTCGGTGGGCATCTCGTTCACCACCAGCAGCTTCAAGGACGCCTACTCCACGCTGAAGAAGCTCGTCAACTGCCGCTTCTCGTGCGTGGTGACCGACATCTCCGTCACCGGATCGGCCGACGGCTCCGCCGCTGGGGGAGTCCGCGCCACTGCCACGGTGGTCTTCTTCGAGAGCCTCTCCTAGGGGTGCCCCAGCCCTATAATGGTGCGCTAGCGCCGCGCAGCCGCGCGGCCCCTGCACTGCGGCCCTGGGAGCAAGCATGAGATTCGACAAGTCCTCCAAGCTCGACAACGTCCTCTACGACGTGCGCGGCCCCGTCGTCGACGAGGCAAACCGCATGGAGGAGATGGGCACCCACATCCTCAAGCTCAACATCGGCAACCCCGCGCCCTTCGGCTTCCGCACGCCGGACGAGGTCGTCTACGACATGGCGCGTCAGCTGCCCGAATGCGAGGGCTACTCCAACTCCAAGGGGCTCTACTCCGCCCGCAAGGCGATCATGCAGTACGCACAGAACAAGCACATCCCCAACGTGGGCATCGAGGACATCTACACCGGCAACGGCGTTTCGGAGCTCATCAACCTGTGCATGCAGGCCCTGCTCGACGACGGCGACGAGATCTTGATCCCCTCGCCGGACTACCCGCTGTGGACGGCCTGCGCCACGCTTTCCGGCGGCAAGCCCGTGCACTACATCTGCGACGAGCAGTCCGACTGGTTCCCCGACATGGATGACATCCGCTCCAAGATCAGCTGCAAGACCAAGGCCATCGTCATCATCAACCCCAACAACCCCACCGGCGCGCTCTATCCGCGTGAGGTCCTGCAAGAGATCGTCGACATCGCCCGCGAGCATCAGCTCATGATCTTCTCGGACGAGATCTACGACCGCCTGGTGATGGACGGCCTCGAGCACGTCTCCATCGCCTCGATGTGCCCCGACCTCTTCTGCGTGACCTTCTCCGGCCTCTCCAAGAGCCACATGATCGCGGGCTACCGCGCCGGCTGGATGATCCTCAGCGGCAACCTGCGCTGCGCCAAGGGCTACATCGAGGGCATCAACATGCTCTCGAACATGCGCCTGTGCTCCAACGTGCCCGCGCAGTCCATCATCCAGACGGCCTTGGGCGGCCACCAGAGCGTCAAGGGCTATGTGGTGCCCGGCGGCCGCATCTACGAGCAGCGCGAGTACGTGTACCAGCGCCTCAACGCCATCGACGGCATCACCGCCGTCAAGCCCAAGGCGGCGTTCTACATCTTCCCCAAGATCGACACCGCCAAGTTCAACATCACAGATGACGAGCAGTTCGCCTTGGACCTGCTGCGCGAGCAGAAGCTGCTCGTGGTGCAGGGCAGCGGCTTCAACTGGCACGAGCCCGACCACTTCCGCGTGGTCTACCTGCCGCGCATCGAGGTGCTCAAGGAAGCGATGGACAAGCTGGAGGCCTTCTTGGCCACCTACCAGCAGTAAGGGGGAGGACCGTGAAGCTCGAGCTTTTCAAGAGGGACAGCTGCCCCTACTGCGTCAAGGTCATGATGCTCGTCGACGAGATGGGCGTGGGCGGCCAGATCGAGTACCGCGACATCTCGCGCGACCCCGATGCCCGCCGCCGCCTTGTCGAGGTGGGCGGCAAGCAGCAGGTGCCCTGCCTCTTCATCGACGGCGAGCCCCTCTACGAGAGCGCCGACATCATGCGCTGGATGAGAGAGAACCTCTAAGCGCCCTGCTGGCGGGCTGAATCGAGGAGGAAAAGCCTTGACGCAACTCGAGAAACCCATTCGCATACTTTTCGTCTGCCACGGCAATATTTGCAGAAGCCCCATGGCTCACTACGTTATGGAAGAGCTAGTGCGCCGCCACGGCATTGAGGACGCCTTTGTCATCGACAGCGCGGCGACTTCGAGCGAAGAGCTGGGCAACCCGGTGCACCCCGGCACCAGGAGGGTCCTGGAGCAGCAGGGCGTGCCCTGCGGCGGCCATCGCGCGCGCCGCATCCGCCCGGACGAGGAAGGCGACTGGGACCTCATCGTGGTGATGGACCAGGCCAACTACAAGAACACCCTGCGCAGGCTGGGTCTGGGCGCGGGCAGCCCCGGGGCCCAGAAGGTCCACATGCTCCTGGAGTTCGCCGGCGAGGACCGCAGCGTGGCCGACCCCTGGTACACGGGGGACTTCGAGACGACCTACGACGACGTTGCAGCGGGCTGCAACGGCCTGCTGGGCTGGCTGGGATTCTAGGGGGCGCGCATGAGGGCAGTGGTTCAGAGGGTGAGCAGCGCCCAGGTGGCCATCGAGGGCCAGGTTGTGGGCAGCATCGGCCGCGGCTTCCTGGTGCTCTTGGGCGTGGGAGAGGCAGACGGCCCCGAACAGCTCGAGCGCCTGTGGTCCAAGATCCACAAGCTGCGCATCTTTGCCGACGACCAGGGCAAGACCAACCTCTCGCTGGCCGATGTGGACGGCGAGCTGCTGGTGGTGAGCCAGTTCACGCTCTTCGCCAACTGCCGCAAGGGCAACCGCCCCAGCTTCACGCAGGCGGGCAGCCCCCATCTGGCAGAGGAGCTCTACGAACGCTTTGTCGAGCGCGCGCGCCAGGATGTGGCCCGCGTCGAGACCGGGCGCTTTGGGGCGGACATGCAGGTCTCGCTCGTCAACGACGGCCCCTTCACCATCCTGCTCGACACAGACGAGCTGATGTAGGGGAGGAGTGCCGTGAGCCGCTTCGAGAAGATCCTCGCGGCGCTGCTCGCCCTGGCGGCGGCGCTTGTTCTCGCCCTGCCGCTTGCGGCGTGCAGCGGCGAGTACTCGTCATCAACGGGCATCTCCGCTGGCAGCGGCGCCGGCGTCAGCCAGAGCCAGGGCGGCGCAGGCAGCGGGACTGCGCTCGCGCCCCAAGGCGACTCCTACGCCTACACCTTCCGCAGCCAGCGCCAGCTGAACGATCACTACAACAAGCACGGGCGCGAGATGGGCTACGAGAGCCCCGGCGCCTACGAGCGCGCCGCCAGCCGCGTTGCCACCAACCCGGCATCGCTGCACAAGATCGAGAAAGAGGACGGCGACGACGTCTACTACCTGGTGACGAGCAACGAGTTCGTCGTCGTCTCCACAGACGGCTTCATCCGCACCTACTTCTGCCCGGACAGCGGCAAGCGCTACTTCGACCGCCAGTAGCGGGCCAGGTCCTCATCGCGCTGTCGCCGCTGCTGCAGCTGAGAAGGGGCTGTTGGTTGCTATTTCCGCGCCAAACAGCAACCAACAGCAGCAAAATCGCCCTCAAACAGCAACCAAAGCCAAGGTTTGCAGAGAGGCGACACGGCTGCGCTCGCGCTGCGCCAGCTAGAGGGTGATCGCGACGGTGCCTGCCTTGCCCTTGAGGCTGCCCTTGTAGCCGGAGACAGAGACCTTGAGCTTCTTACCCTTGCAGCTGGCGGGGACGGTGAGCTTTGCCGAAGACGTGGCCTCTCCCTTGCCGCTTGCCTTGGCGCTGGCGACGATCTTGGAGCCGCTCTTGACCGTCACCGCGTAGCCCGCGATGCCCGAGCCCTTGTTGGCGGCCGTGCTCCAGCTGGGCTTGAGCGTGCGCCCGCTCTTGGAGACCTTGAGCTTGCTCACCTGCGCCGGCTTGATCGTGAAGCTGCAGCTGAACGACCCCGTCACGCCGCCCGTGCCGGTGACCACCGTGTTCTTGTAGA
>SFLO01000102.1 GCA_004553405.1 Coriobacteriaceae bacterium | reverse complement strand
CGGCGCCGCAGCTGCGG
This sequence comes from Coriobacteriaceae bacterium, assembly GCA_004553405.1. Classification (GTDB taxonomy): domain Bacteria; phylum Actinomycetota; class Coriobacteriia; order Coriobacteriales; family QAMH01; genus W2P13-069. Next base: position 3,944 of record SFLO01000102.1, on the reverse strand, counting down.
AACTCGCTCGCTGCGCTCGCTCAGACAGTCCTCGCTCCCGCGTCGCCTCCAGGCGGGCTCTGCTCCGCAGGATCGCTGCTCAGGCGCCCGCGCCCCGCCCCTTCGGCTGCCGCCAGAGAGCGCAAGAGGGGGACACCCCAGGTGCACCTGCGCAACCTGGGGTGTCCTCAACTCCTCTTAACCTGAGGGCTAGATGTTCAGCTCGAGGCCGTCGGTCTTGCCCTGCTTGCGGCGGTTGCTCGCCCAGGTGCGCAGGGAGAGGCCGGTGAGGTCGATGAAGCCCTTGGCGGCGTCGCGGTCGAAGGTGTCGGCCGCATCGTAGGTGGCCAGGCCGTAGTCGTAGAGGCTGAACTCAGACTGGCGGCCGGTGACCATCAGGGCGCAGTGCCACAGGCGGATGCGGACGTCGCCGGTGACGCACTGCTGGGTGGTGGAGATGAAGGCGTCCATGGCGTGCTTGAGCGGGGAGAACCACTGGCCGTTGTAGACGTTGACGGCCCAGTCCTGCTCGATGTGGCGCTTGTAGCGCAGGACCTCGCGCTCCAGGCAGACGTCCTCCAGCGCGCGATGGGCCTCGATGAGGGCCAGGGCTCCGGGGGCCTCGTAGCACTCGCGGGACTTCACGCCCACCATGCGGTTCTCGACCATGTCGATGCGGCCGTAGCCCTGCTCGCCGGCGATCTTGTTCATCTTCTCGACGGCCTCCTGCATGGTGACCTTCTCGCCGTCGATGGCCACGGGCACGCCGGCCTCGAAGCTGATGGTGACCTCGGTGGGCTCATCGGGGGTCTTGTTGGGGTCGGTGGTCATCGTGTAGATGTCTTCGGGAGGACGGTTCATGAGGTCCTCGAGGACGCCGCACTCGATGGCGCGGCCCCACATGTTGTCGTCGATGGAATAGGGGCGCTTCTTGGTGGTGGGCACCTTGACGCCGTGGGCGGCTGCCCACTCCATCTCGTCGTCGCGGGTGCGCATCTCCCACACGCGCACGGGCGCGATGATCTCGAGCTCGGGGTCGAGGGCGCGGATGGAGTTCTCGAAGCGGACCTGGTCGTTGCCCTTGCCGGTGCAGCCGTGGGCCACGTACTTGGCGCCGTACTTGTGGGCCACCTCAACCAGGTACTGCGAGATGAGCGGGCGGCTCAGGGCAGAGACCAGGGGGTACTTGTTCTCGAACATGGAGTTGGCCGCCAGGGCGCGGGTGAGGTACTCGTTGGCGAAGGTCTCCCTCATGTCTGCGACGATGCAGTCCATGGCGCCCACTTCCAGGGCGCGCTGCCTGATCTGCTCGAGGCCCTCGTGCTCCTGGCCGACCTCGCCCACGACGCAGACGACGTCGAGGCCCATCTCGTCCATCAGCCAGCGCACGCACACGGAGGTGTCCAGACCACCGGAGTACGCCAGAACGCAAATATCCTTTGCCATTGCCTTGCATTCCTTTCTTTCGTGCGAGGGCTCCTCAGACCCTCGGGATTACCGTAGGATAGCGGCCCTTTGTTACATGGGGGCGCTCTTTGGGACAAACGGGCTAATCGAGCAGACGGTCAACACGGGCCTGGAAGCTCGCGCCCGCCTCGTCGTCTTGCGTGATCACCAGGAGGGTGTCGTCTCCGGCGATGCTGCCCAGCACGCCCTCCGCATGGGCGGCATCGATGGCCGCCCCCACGCCCTCGGCAGAGCCGGGGCGGCAGATGACGATGACCTGGTTGCCCGCGCGGCGGGTCTCCCTCACCTGGGTCTTGATGACCGCCCTCAGGTGCAGGAGCTCCGGCATCACATAGACGCCGCTGCTGTCCTTCTCCAGCCGCAGGTCGGCCATATCGCGGCTCACCGTGGCCTGGGTCACCTCGAAGCCCTCCTGCGCGAGCCTGTCCATGAGCTCGCGCTGGGTGCGGATGTCGTGTTCCTGGATCAAGGCCGTGATGGCGGCCTTGCGGTCATGGCGCACAGCAGACATCTAGGCACCTCCTCCCATCATCAGACTCAAGACGGCGGCCTGCACGTGGAGGAGGTTCTCCACCTGCTCGGCCGCAAGGCAGCAGGGTTCCTGCGCAAGCTCCGCGTCGAGCTCGCGCCCCCGCCGCACCGGATAGCTCCACAGCAACAGGGCGTCCGGCCCCGCCTGCTCCAAGAGGGCTGCATCTGCCAGCGGGGCGCCGGGGCCCAGCGTGACGGCGGCGGCTCCCTCCAGGGCCTCGGCCATGCTGGCGGCCGCGCGCAGCTGGGCGCCGGTGTGCGCGGCGATCTCGAGGCACTCCTCCATAAGCTCTGCGTCGGGCTGCGCGCCGCTGGGGTCCCACATGCTCAGGAAGGCTCCCGCCAGCGCGGCCATGGCCAGGTAGCTGCAGGCGAGCGGGCTTGACGCGCTGCCCAGGAAGGCCAGCGGGGCACCTTCCAGCCCGCCCAGGTTCTCGGCCAGGGTCATGGCGTCTGCCAGGGCCTGCAGGGGCTGGGCGCCGGGACCTCCGGCGTTGAGCACCGGGGCCTGGGCCCACTCGGCCAGCTCCTCGAGCTGGGGCACCTCCGCTCCGCCCGCCACGATGCAGGCACTGCAGAGGTCGAGCATCTGGGCGGCGTCTTGGGCGGCGTCCTCGCCCTCCAGCACGGCGGCACCCTCCGGGACGATGAGGCAGCTGCCTCCCAGGCGCGCCACGGCGGCCTCGACGGCCGTGCGCTGCGGCCAGGCGGGGCCGGCCATGAGCAAGGCGGCAACGTCGCCCTGCATCACGCGGTCCGGCGCCACCACGCCCTCGTCCTCCTTGCGGCCGGCAGCCGTGTTGAGGACGAGGTCGAACTCGTCGGGAGAGAGCTCGGCCAGGCGCAGGAGATCGCGGCCCTTGAGCGAGGGCCCGCCATGGCAGGCGCTGCGCATGGCCTCTTCGATGGCGCTCAGGTCGATGTCGAAGTCGAAGGCGGGGACAGCCTGGCTCTTATCCACGCAGGGCCTCCTCGTAGCAGGCCGGCAGCGCGGCTGCCAGGGCGTCGACGTCCTCCTTGGTGCACACCAGCGGCGGCAGGAAGCGCATGATGTCTGCTGCGGGGTTGTTGAGCACCAGGCCGTGGCCCAGGCCGGCCAAGACCACCTTGCCCGCAACGGGCTGCTCCAGGCTGATGCCGCACATCAGGCCCTTGCCGCGCACCTCGGTGACGAAGGGGAGCTCGGTCAACTTCTGGCGCAGGTAGGCGCCCACCTCGTTGACCTGCTCTGCAAAGCCGGGCTGGGACATGAAGCTCGTGACGGCGTCGCTTGCGGCGCAGGCCAGGGGGCTGCCACCGAAGGTGGTGCCGTGCATGCCCGGCTTCATCACCTGGGCCACGCCCTCGCGCGCGGCGAAGGCGCCCATGGGCACGCCGCCGGCGATGCCCTTGGCCATGCTCACGATGTCCGGCCTCACGCCGTAGGTCATGAAGGCGAAGGGCTCCCCGCAGCGGAAGAAGCCCGTCTGCACCTCGTCGAAGATCAGCAGCATGTTGTGCTCGTCGCAGATGCGGCGCGCCGCCTCCAGGTACTCCTGGGTGCAGGGCCACACGCCGCTCTCGCCCTGCACGGGCTCGAGCATCACGGCAACGGGCATGGTGCCGTCAACCGGCGTGACGGCGGCTTGCTCCAGGGCGGCGATGTCGTTGAGGGGCACGTGGGCAAAGCCCTCGGGCAGCGGGGCGAAGGGGTCCTGCTTGGCGTCTTGCGCGGTGGCGGCCAGGGTGGCGTAGGTGCGGCCGTGGAAGGACTTGTTGGCGGTGATGATGCCGTAGTTGCCGCCGGCGTGCTCCTTGCCCCACCTGCGGGCCGTCTTGATGGCGCCCTCGTTGGCCTCTGCGCCGCTGTTGGCAAAGAAGATCCGCCAGGGCTCTGCGCTGTCTCCCTGCAACCAGCCGGTGATGCGCTGCGCCACCGCACCGCGGTGCTCCACATAGTAGTAGTTGCTCACGTGCAGCAGCTTGGC
>SFLO01000101.1 GCA_004553405.1 Coriobacteriaceae bacterium | reverse complement strand
TGAAGGGGTGGTGCTCAGCGGCGTAGCGCTTTTCCTCCTCGTCGTACTTGAACATGGGGAAGTTGACAACCCAGCACATGTCGTGGGAGCCCTCGGGGATGAGCTCGAGCTTCCTGGCCATGTGCAGGCGGATGGCGCCGAGCACCTCGTTGACCACGGATGCGCTGTCTGCGCCGAACATCACGAGGTCGCCCGCCTCGACGTTGAGGGCGGCCTTCATGGCCTCGATCTCGTCGTCGGTGAAGAACTTGAGGATGGGGCTGGTGACGGAGCCGTCGCCGCGGTAGGCGATCCAGGCCATGCCCTTGGCGCCGAGCTTGACGGCCATCTCGCCGATCTTGTCGATCTGTGCGCGGGGCATGTCGCCTGCGCCCTTGGCGTTGATGGCCTTGACCACGCCGCCACCGGCCAGCGCGGCAGAGAAGACCTTGAAGTTGCAGTTGGCGACGATCTCGCTCAGGTCGACGAGCTCCATGCCAAAGCGGCGGTCCGGGCGGTCGATGCCGTAGCGGTTCATGGCGTCTGCATACTGGACGCGGTCGAGCGGGAAGCTCACGTCGGTGATGCCGGCCTCTGCCAGGACCTCGGCCATGACGTCTTCCATCATCTGCATGACGTCGTCTTCAGTGACGTAGGACATCTCGATGTCGACCTGGGTGAACTCGGGCTGGCGGTCTGCGCGCAGGTCCTCGTCGCGGAAGCAGCGGGCGATCTGGTAGTAGCGCTCCATGCCGCCCACCATCAGCAGCTGCTTGAAGAGCTGCGGGGACTGGGGCAGCGCGTAGAAGGCGCCGGAGGTCAGGCGCGAGGGCACGATGAAGTCGCGTGCGCCCTCGGGGGTGGACTTGCCCAGGATGGGGGTCTCGACCTCGGTGAAGCCGCGCTGGTGCAGGGCGGAGCGCAGGGTCCAGGTGACGGTGTCGCGCAGGCGCAGGGCACCAGCGACCTCGGGGCGGCGGATGTCCAGATAACGCCACTTCATGCGGGTGAGCTCATCGGTCTCGACGCCGTCTTCCAGGGGGAAGGGAGGGGTGAGGGACTCGTTGAGGATGGTGCAGCCGGTGACGACGACCTCGACCTCGCCGGTGGGCAGGTTGGGGTTGGCGGTGTCGTCTGGGCGCAGGCGCACGTAGCCGGTGATCCGGATGGACCACTCGGGGCGCATCTTCTCGCCCAGGGTGAACACATCTGCGGCGTGGTCCGGGTCGAAGACGCACTGGGTGATGCCGGCGCGGTCCCTCAGGTCCACGAAGATGAGGCCGCCGTGGTCACGGCGCTTGGAGACCCAGCCGCACAGGGTGACGGTTGCGTCCACGTCTGCCGCGGTGAGCTGCCCGCAGGTGTGGGTATGCATGGAGTACTTGTTCAGAAAATCAGTAGGCACTGTATGCCCTCCTCAAATCTTGGGCCTGACCATAGACAGTGGCCCGCCCTTCCTACAAAACACATATCTGAACACAATACCGCTGTTGAGCGCGATTGCGCGCGACAGCCTGCACAGACTGCGTGGATGAGGGCTGATTCGAGGGGCTAGCGGGGCTCGCCGGGCTCGCGCGGCTTCTCGACGTGGCTGTAGGCGCCGGTGCCGTGGCAGAGGGGGAAGTTGGCGCAGGTCGAGCAACCCCGGCCGCAGCCGCGCTTGGACTGTGCTCGGGTGAGCCAGGCGATGACGGCCGCCGGTACGGCCACGATGGCGATGAGTATCAGGATGCCGATCAGCACGGTGGGCCTCCCCCAGGCAAGAAGGCCCCGGGAGAGCTGCCCGGGGCCTGTGAGAGCGTGCTATGCGAGCAGGGACGCGACCTGCTGGGCCACCTGCCCGATGCCCACCTGGCGCTCCTCGTGCGTGGAGAAGTCGCGGATGGTCACCTGGCCGGCGGCGAGCTCGTCTGGGCCGACGACGACTGCCAGGGCGGCGTCCATCTTACCCGCCACCTTGAACTGGCTCTTGAGGCTGCGGCCCTGGGTGTCCCCTTCCGCGCGGATGCCGGCGTCGCGCAGCTGCTGCAGGATGGAGAAGGCCTGCGGGCGCACGGAGTCGTCGACCACGGCGACGTAGACGGGCTTGACCTGCGGGCAGCCGATGCACACGCCCGCCGCCTCGAGGGCGAGCATGATGCGCTCGAAGCCCACGGCAAAGCCCAGGCCGGGGAGGTCGCGGTCGCCCACCTCGCCCATCAGGCCGTCGTAGCGGCCGCCGCCGCCGATGGCGCTCTGTGATCCCAGGCCCTCGGTGACCTGGACCTCGAAGACGGTGCCGGTGTAGTAGTCGAAACCGCGCACCAGGCGGGGATCCTCGACGTAGTCGATGCCCGCGGCTTGCAGGTAGGCGCAGACCTTCTCGTGGCGGTCGCGGCAGCTGGGGCAGAGGTGGCCGGAGAAGCGCGGGGCCGCCTCCATCACCTCGTAGCACTGCGGGTTCTTGCAGTCGAAGGCGCGCAGGGGGTTGGTCTCGATGCGGCGCTGGCACTCCTCGCACAGCTCTGCCTCATGCTCTTGCATGAAGGCCTTGACGGCGGCGGTGTAGCCGGGACGGCACTGAGCGCAGCCCATGGAGTTGATGAGCAGGGTCATCGACTTCCTCTTGAGACCGAGCTCCTCGAAGAAGCGCATGCACATGATGATCATCTCTGCGTCTGCGCTGGGGTCCGTGGCGCCCAGGCACTCGATGCCCACCTGGTGGAACTGCCTCAGACGGCCCTTCTGCGGGCGCTCGCAGCGAAACATCGGGCCGGCGTAGAGCAGCTTGGCAGGTGCGCCGCCTTGGGGGACGAGGTTGTGCTCGGCGATGGCGCGCACGACGCTGGCCGTGCCCTCTGGGCGCAGGGCCAGCTTCTGGTCTGCCTTGAGGGGCTGGTCTGCCTTGAGGCAGTTGACCGCGCCGAGCGAGAAGACCGAGAAGATCTCCTTGGTGGCGGCGTCGCAGGTCTCGCCGCAGCCGCGCAAGAAGAGCTCCGCCTTCTCGAAGATGGGGGTCTCGACGGGCTCGTAGCCGTAGAGCCCGAAGACCTGCAGGGCCTTGGCCTTGAAGGCCTCCCAGGCGCGGGCCTGGGCGGGAAGCAGGTCCTGGGTGCCCTTGGGTGCTTTGTATGCCATGGGTGTTTCCCTCTCAAACAACAAGAGGCCCTTGCAGGCCCCTTGGAAACGACGAGCGTTGTGTGTTGCCCGGGCTTGCTTAGCCGCGGACCACCTTGCCGGCCTTGAGGCACTTGGTGCACACGTTTGCCTTGTGCTTGTGGCCGTTGGGCTCCACCACGGTGACGCGCTGGATGTTGGGGCGGAAGGTGCGGTTGGTCACACGGTGGGAGTGGCTGACGTTGCGACCAGCGGAGGGGTGCTTACCACAGACAGAGCAAACCTTAGACATTGTTATCGTTCTCCTTGCTTCAATAAACGGCTCGACGAACAGCTTGAGCCGTCGATTACCTTGGGATAGGCAGTTATCCTGCCACGCGAGTTCATGAGTATACCATAGTTTCAAGACCGTGGGTGGGCTTGTTTCAAGGTATCTCGCATGCGCTCCAGGGAGAGATGAGTATACACCTGAGTGGTTGAAAGCGAGGCGTGACCGAGCATCTCCTGCACGCTGCGGAGGTCGGCCCCGCCTTCGAGCAGGTCGGTGGCAAAGCTGTGGCGCATGTCGTGCGGGTGCAGCGAGGGGTCGAGCCCGGCCTGGGCGGCGCGCTTCTTGAAGACGGCGCGCAGCGAGGCCGCGCTCATGTCGTTGCCGCGGGTCGAGATGAACAGGGCGTTGGAGGCGCGGCCGTGCAGCAGGGCGGGGCGGCCCTGGTCGATGTAGCGGCGCAGGCGCTGCAGGGCCTGCTCGTGCAGGGGCACGATGCGCTCCTTGCTGCCCTTGCCGAAGAGCCTCACGCTCCCCTCCTCGAAGTCGATGTCTGCAACGGCAGTGCCGGCTGCCTCGGATATGCGCGCCCCGCAGGCGTAGAGCAGCTCGAGGAAGGCC
>SFLO01000100.1 GCA_004553405.1 Coriobacteriaceae bacterium | reverse complement strand
ATGTTTGCATTTGTGTCTGTCAGAATGCTTGCCGTTACGTGAATAATTCTGGATTGATTTTCGCGTTTGATTGAAACAAGTCGCAGAATATACTTTTTTCTCCCGCTCTCAGTTATGTTATCTTTGAAGACTTCAGCCGCTTGCCGCGCACAATTTTCTGCAACATCAAATTTCGATGAAATGAGATAATTCTGTGCTGACCAATACATTGCATCACTATATCTCTCGATTTCTCCAAGCTCTTTCAACCGATTTGCAGCAGAATGATAATATTGTGCAGCGCCTTCAAAGTCTCTAATGTCAAATAAAATTTTCGCATATGCTTCTTCCACTTCAACACGTTGCTCGTCGCTTTCGCATAACTCCAATGATTCTTTGATATGGGATTTAGCTTTCACTTCATCACCTTGAGCGATGTCTACGCAGGCAGCCTCAACGGCCAGTACGCGGCCTTTGGCTCCATCAGCAAGAAGGATATGGCCACCGTCGACAAGATCGTCAAGAGCTGCCTGTCCAGCGCTGCCCAGGGCACCGGCATCATCCCCGCCAAGAAGCAGCCCACGATCACCAAGATCAAGATCGTCGACTAATCCCGCCCGCAGGAGACCGGCAGCCTACTCCAGGTCGACGAGATACTCGGCGCCGTCGTCGGCGCGGAAGGTGTAGACGGTGAGGCTGGGGTAGCTCCAGATGCCGTCGTCGCCGCCGCAGGGGCGCCCCTTGGGATTCTCAGGCGTCTTGGGGCGTGCCACGGCGTTGCAGCTGCGCAGGTACTCGCTCTTGGCCGGCGCTCCCAGCAGCTCGGCCAGCTGGGTCGTGTTCGCGTCCAGGTGCGAGGCAGGATCCGCGTAGGCGGCCTCCAAAGCTGGCAGCAGCTCCCGCACGGCGGCAGAGCGCGCGGCGTCGTGGGTACCGTCATCCCCAAAGACCTGCAGCATGCCATCCACCAGGGCGGGACCCGTCAGCAGGCGGCCGCGCGCGTCGAAGCACTGCGTGCCGTCCTCGCTCCAGCCAGGCACGGCGCGGCCTTCCGCATCGATGCGGAAGCTCCTCCCGCCCAGCCGTACCACACGCTGGGCGTCTCCCGTCATCAGGTGCCCGTCCTCGTCGAACACGCAGTAGCCATCGTTCGTCTTGAAAGAGCCCCCCATCGCAGCGCGTCCGTTGGAGCGGAACCAGTAGCGCGCACCCTCGTGTTCGAGCCACGAGTTGGTGGTGCGGATACCGCCTTGATAGTAGTACAGCGCGCCGTTCTCGCTGACGAGCCCGCTCTTGCCGGAGAGGCGGTCGCCGTTCTTCGGTGCGTGCGAGGGGCTGATCGAAACGATGCGCACCTTGGTGGTGGGTGCACCCGTCATATACGCGGAGTAGCTGCGCCCGAAGTACGACCCGCTCTTGGACTGGTCGAAGAGCGGGTCGTAGACCTTGCCGCCCAGCTGCGTCCAGCCGTGGTTGTTCTCGGCCGTCTTTCCGCCGTCTGTGCAGCAGTACACGCTGCGGTAGCCGATGGCATAGGCCAGGTAGGCGAAAGCAGCCGCATCCGCGTGGCAGTCGCCGCCGCGGTTGTTGAAGTGGTCCATGGCATAGACGGCCGGCCAGCTCCTCGAGCCGCTCCAGCCGCGGTGTATGGCGTATCCCTTGGCCCTCACCCAGTCGAAGGCCTTGCGCAGCTTGACCTGCTTGGGGTCGGACTTCTTGGTGATCTGGGCCAGCACGCTGCGCGCCTTGAGCAGCGTCTTGAACTCGCGGGCATCAGCGCTGCTCATCTCGCGCCCGTTGGCGTAGTAGTAGGTGCCGCCGGCCTTGCGGGCCTCCAGCACGCCCTTGTCCGTGCAGTAGTAGGTGACGCGCGCCATGGTGAAGCTCTTCTTCTGCAACGTGCCCTTGGCGTTGAAGGCGCGCCATGTCCCGCCGATGCGCTTGGCGCCCACGGCGGCCACGCCGTCTGTGTAGTAGCGCGTCTTGGCGCTGTTCCATCCCTGCTGCAGCTCTGCGGCCTTGGCAACCTTGCCCTTTGTCCCGCCGTCTGCCGCCGGAAACTGGGGCACGCAGCCGCCCGAGCCCACCAGCGCAAAGGCGAGCAGTCCTGTAAGCGCAAAGCGCACGGTCTTCTTCACAGCTTCCCCCCTCTCCCCCGCTGCAGCGGGGTCGGCGCCCTAGAAGCGCTCCTCCTTGGTAGTGCCGTTTGAGTACGTGATCACCAGCGTGCCGTGGCCGCTGCCATCGCAGTCGAGGTACTTCTCGCGGCTGACCTCGACCACGGGCGCATCCGGGTCGATCGGCTCCTCCTGGGGCCCGAGGGCCGCCGCTGCCTGCTGGAAAGCCTCGCAGGCGGCGTCGTATGCGCGCTGCTGTGCGCCGCTCAGCTCGACGAAGTCAAGCCCGTCTGCCGGCGCGCCGCTGCCCGCAAGCAGCTCCACCTCCCCGCCGTAGCGCTCAAAAAGGCCGCTCGGCAGGGTGATGACGAACTGCTGGCTGCCGTCTTGCCCGCACTGGGGCAGGGCCTCGTAGTAGAGCTCGCCTCCCAAGCACACGAAGATGCGGCTCGTCGCCTCGAGCGCCTCAGGCGGCAGCTCACCCGTGAGCGTCGTGAGCTCGGCTCCCTGCTGGATGCTCTCAACCGAGAACGGCTCCACCGCCTGCGCGCCCTCCAGGGCGGAAAGCTCGGCTAGGGGCACGGCCTGCATGATGGGGGCGTTGCGTGCCATGTTGGGGATGAAGCGCTCCGCACGCTCGACCACCACCGTGCCCGCACCGTACGCGGCGATGTCTGCGCTCAGCTGATAGGGCACGCTGCGTGAGAAGTGCGCGCTGGGGTAGCACTCGGCCATGAAGGGCAGCAGCGCGTTGCCGAAGGAGTCGCGGTACATGAGCAGGCTGCCCTCGCCTTGCTCGCTCACCGTGCTTATCTGGGGGTCGAAGTTGCTCTCGACCTCGCCGCAGTACTGGAAGCTCGGCCAGCCCTCGTAGTAGAGCTCGTCTTCCAGCGTGGGCGCGGCGGGGAAGAGCATCCTGTCGAGGTCGCCAGAGAAGTCGCGCCGGGTTTGCGCCGGCTGGACGGCATAGGCCTTATGCTCGGCGCCCAGCGCCTCGAGCAGCGCGTCTGCAGCGATGGCCGCGCCTTCGTTGGTCCAGTGGGAGTCGCGCTTGTGGTAGAGCGCGCCGCCCTCCAGGCTGCCCTGATCGCGCTGGCTGCCCAAGAGCTCCATCAGCGAGACGTAGCTCACGCCCTGCTCCTCGAGCGCGGCCTCCAGGCGGCGTAGGTTGGATGAGGACTCCTCGCCTGCCTTCAGGCGGGCAGGCATGTGCTCGCCGTAGAGCGAGGCCTTGTTGGGCGCCACCGCGAAGAGGAAGTCCGCACTGCTCTCGTAGCAGTGCTCCTGCATGAGGGCTATCTGGCGGGCGACGGCAAAGACCTCGCGCTCGCTCAGCTGGTTGGTGCCTTGGTAGTCGTCCAGGCTGTCCGCGTAGTAGAGCCAGCCGTCCCGGCCCACGATCACGCTGTCTTGGGACGACACCCCGAACAAGGCGCTGGTGAGCGTGTTGGCAGCGGTGACGAGCTCGTTGCGCAGGGCGAAGTGGTCCTCGAAGAAGGCGCCTGCATCGCTCAGCAGCCCGAGGTTGGGGCTGCCGTCACTCGCGGTGAGCGCGGGCGCGGGCGCAGCGTCTGCGTCAGATGACTCCTCGAAGCCCGTCACAGCCAGCCCCGCAGAGGGCAGCAGGCACAGCGCGAGCACAAGCGCCAGGTACAGCGCGAGCGTCTTCCTCTTCACAGCGTCCTCCCCTCGCTAGAACCTGAAGTAGATGAACGGGTTGTAGGTGCCGCTCGCCAGGCTCAGCAGGCACAGGGCGAGGAGCAGCACGGTTGCCACCCACGAGGCCTTCTCGAAGGCGGGCTTGCCGCGCAGGCGCTCGAGCACCGGCAGGCAGGTGAGCGCGCCAACGGCGAAGACCACCAGGCTGAGCGGGCTCAGCTTGGCCAGGGCGAGCTGCATGCAGTT
>SFLO01000099.1 GCA_004553405.1 Coriobacteriaceae bacterium | reverse complement strand
TGGTTCGATCGCACAGCGGAGGAGTTCGCGCGTGTCGAGCAGTTGGCAAAGGGGGGCACTCCGCTGGTTGGCAACGTGGAGGCAGAAGTGCGCCGCGACAGCGATGTGGGCGTGGGCTGTGGCTGCGCCTATCCCAGCTGCACGGACGACGCTAGCGTCTCGCGCTCAAATCGCATCCATCGCATGATGCGCGATGCCGTGCGCCAGCAGCCTGAGCTGGTGGAGTTGCTGCAGGGCCGTCCTGGCCACATGGTGGCACAAGTAGGGGACTGCAAGGTGGGCATCACTCACGGCGATGAGAAGCTGCTCGGTGGGTGGGACTGCTCGCTCGAACAGCTGGAGCAGGTGACCCGCCAAGCCGAGCTCTCATCGTTCATGGCCGCCAACGGCATCGATGTCTTTGCCACCACTCACACCTGTGCGGCTGTGGCCGCCAAGCTCTCTGCCGGCGTGGTGATAAACAACGGGGCTGCCGGCCTGCCCACCTTCAGAGGTCAGCGCTTTGGCATACTCACGCGCATTGCCGACACTCCCTGCGAGGAGGCGCTTTACCGCTGCGAGCACAAGGGCCTCTTCATTGAGGCGGTGCCCGTGCACTATGACCACGAGGCCTTCCTCGTCTGGTTCGATAGCCTATGGCCCCGCCGCTCTCCCGCGGAGGTCTCCTACCGCAAGCGCATCCTGGAGGGGCCCGCGTGCACCATCAAAGACGCCCTGCTGGGCGGCTTCAAGGTGATGCCCACCTATGCCGCCGAGGCGCGCGGCCCGGTGGCAGACGTAACACTCGACGACCTCGAGGAAGCTCTGGCGCACTTCATGTACTTTGAGGACATGGTGCCCAGCCCGGACCTGCTTTTGACGAGAGAGCACCTGGCCACCATCCAGGTGAACGTCGGCAAGCGCTGCAACCTGGCTTGCGCGCACTGCCACGTGGGAGCAGGCCCCAGCCGCACCGAGATGATCGACCGCAGCACGCTGCAGGCCGTTCTCGACGCAGCTGCGCACTATGGCTTTGAGACTGTCGATCTCACGGGCGGTGCGCCCGAGATGTGCCCGGACTTCCGCTGGTTCATCTGCGAGGCCCGCGCGGCCGGCCTCAAGGTGATGGTGCGCACCAACCTCGTGATCCTTTTGGAAGAGAGCTACCGCGACCTCATCAGCCTCTTCGCTGAGCTGGGTGTGGTCGTTATCGCCAGCCTCCCCAACTTCTCCGAGGCGCAGGCAGACGCCCAACGCGGCGGGGGAGTGTTCCAGGGAAGCATCGAGGCCCTGCGCCAGCTCAACGCCGCAGGCTACGGAACCGGCAACGGCTTGGAGCTGGACTTGGTGTTCAATCCGCAGGCAGATGTGCTGCCGCCGTCTCAAGAAGAACTCGAGCTGCTTTACCGCGAGCGCTTGGGCGCTGAGTACAGCATTTGCTTCGACCACCTCTTTGTCGTGACCAACAACCCGGTGGGGCGCTATGGCATGCATTTGCTGCGCGAAGGGGCACTTGACGCCTACATGGGCTTGCTGCTCGATGCCTTCAATCCGGAGGCCTGCGAGAAGATGATGTGCCGAGACCAGATCTCTGTTGGCTGGGATGGCCGCGTCTACGACTGCGACTTCAACCAAGTGGAGGAGCTGCCCTGCAAGGGGCCGAACGGCGACCTCACGATCTTCGACCTCGCGGCGGGCAGGGTCGAGAGCATCAAGCGCCCCATCCGCTTCGGCAACCACTGCTACGCCTGCACCGCCGGCGCCGGCAGCAGCTGCGGCGGCACCTTGGTGCAGGGGGAGTGATCGAGTGTCCCTTCCCCAGTTCCTGCAGGCGCTGAGCAGTCAGCTTGAACCACAGCCAGCCGTCTTCGTCGACGCATTCGCCCGACCAATGGGTCCAGTATCTCCACTGGGAGAAGATGAGCGACCCGAGGGCGACGGGGTCACCCACGCCGGGCAGCAGGGCTCGCAGCTCCGCCGACGTGCTGGGGAAGGAGCCGTACAGCTGCCTGAACGACTCCCCGCAGTCCATCTCGAAGCCGGCCCCCCACATGTCCTCCGGGCTGACGAGGTCGTCGTCATGCGCCCTCTGCCCGTACGTCTCGCCCAGATTGCCGAGGATCTGCCCGGTCAGCTCATCGATGTTCATTCGAACCACCGTCCTTCCCATCTGCGCTCTCGTTAGGGGAGCCCGGGAGAAGACCCGGCTTCCTCGCCCTCTGCAAAGCCGTCATCTTCGTCATGTGACTCATCCTTCTCGAAGAAGTCCACTTCCCCCATCTCCCTGCGCATGGCGATGCGGGTGAGGTCGCACAGCTCGCGGAGAAACTCCAGCTCGAACTGGTTGACGAGGGACGCGCTCGGGCACATCTCCTGCTCGCCCTGCTCGTCGTGGTGGAGCTCGTAGCGTCTCAGGCTTCGCAGCAGCATGGCGAGGCTGTGCGCCCTGCTCGTCGAGCTGGAGGGCAACTCCTATACGGCGTTTTCTTGCAAGAGCCGTCTGGTGCTCTTATAATTCCGAAAAGTCAAATGAGATTTGTTTTTTCGGAATTCGCAGGAGGCCAACGATGCAGCAGCTCATAGAACGGCCACGGCAACTCAAGCGGCTGCTTGCCTTCCGCGACACCGACCTAGTGAAAGTCGTCACGGGAATACGGCGCTGCGGAAAATCAAGCCTGCTGCAATTAGCCCGTCAGGCGATCGAGGCAGAAGATGTGGAAGGCCGGGGATTCCTCTCCGTGAACCTCGAAGACCTGGAGTGCGGCGTCAAGACGGCGGATGACCTCTACGCCCTGTGCAAAGGGGCAATGACGCCACAGGGCCGCACCTACCTGTTCATAGACGAGGTCCAGCGCATAGAGGGCTGGCACAATGTGGTCAACTCGCTGCGCGTCCACTTCGACTGCGACATATATCTCACGGGCTCGAACGCCTTCCTGCTCTCGGGCGAGCTTTCCACCTACCTGTCGGGGCGCTATGTCGAAGTCCACCTCCTTCCGCTCTCTTTCGAGGAGTACGCCACATTCTGTAGGCTGCGGCCCAACAGCACCGGCAGCCTCATGCTCCCCGAATCAGGCGACCCCGTACTCGCAGACGACCTGCTCGACCGCTACCTGGCGTTCGGCGGTATGCCCGCCCTGGCCAGCCTAGCAACCACACAGGCCCAGCACGGGGCGTACATGGCGTCCCTGGTGGACTCCATCATCGTGCGGGACATCATGTCGCGCGAGCGCAACGCCTCCGAGCGGCGGCTTGCCAGCGAGGACCTGCTGCGCTCGATATGCACCTTCCTGGCCGACAACATCGGCAACAGGACATCGGCCAACAAGATCTCCAGCGCCACCGGCACCACCGACAAGACGGCAGGCTCCTACGTGCGGGCTCTCGACGACGCCTACATCTTCTACCCCGTCGCGCGCTACGACCTCCACGGCAAGGAGATCCTCAAGACCCTGCCCAAGCAATACATCGCCGACTTAGGTGTGAGGGCTTATCTTCTGGGGTACAGGCCGGCGGACAAGGGACGCGCCCTGGAGAACGCGGTCTACTTGCAGCTCATAGCGGACGGCTGGTCGGTGCACGTGGGCACGCTCTACGGCAAGGAGGTCGATTTCGTATGCGTGCGGGACGGGGCCATCCGCTACGTCCAAGTCACCGAGGACATGACCAGCCCGGCTACCATGGAGCGAGAGCTCGCTCCCTACAAAACGCTAAACGACAACCACGAAAAGATCGTGGTGGTCCGCACAGGGAACTACCCCCCGGACATCAACGGCGTGAGGATCATCATGGCGCGGAAGTTCCTGCTGGGATCTCACTAGGACCGATTCGCTTACTTGGAGCATCATGGAGGCTCCGCAGCTGCATCAAAATCAGCACGTCGGGCACTCCTGCCCTCGTTACGTTGCGCTCGGGGGGGGTAGGGGCTGGCGCTTGAGGCTGCTGCAGCTGCGGAAGTCGGCCTGGCCACAAACATGAATCCTTTGCAACGTTTGGCTTACGGATGCTTTTACTGCTCTGTGGGGA
>SFLO01000098.1 GCA_004553405.1 Coriobacteriaceae bacterium | reverse complement strand
CGATGACGGTGGTGCCGTGCTCGCGCGCATAGCGGCGCAGCAGCTCGAAGACCGCCTGCGAGCTGGCCGGGTCGAGCTCTGCGGTGGGCTCGTCGAGCACGAGCACCCTGGGGCGCAGGGCCAGGATCGAGGCCACGGCCACCTTCTGCTTCTGCCCGCCGGAGAGGCTGGCGATGGCGCGGTCGCGCAAGTCCTCGATGCCCATGGCGCGCAGGGCCTCCTCGAGGCGCGGCTCGACCTCGTCTTTGGGGATGGCGAAGTTCTCGAGCCCATAGAGCAGCTCGTCTTCGACCACGCTCGACACCATCTGGCTGTCGATGTCTTGGCAGACGCTGCCCACTAGACGCGAGATGTCCGTGAGGCTGGTGTCCACCGTGTCGCGCCCGTCGATGAGGACGGCGCCGTAGAACTCGCCGGGGTAGCAGTGGGGGATGATGCCGTTGAAGGCGTAGGTGAGGGTCGACTTGCCGGAGCCCGCCGCGCCCGTGATGCCCACGAACTGCCCGTCCGGGATGCTGAGGTTGATGTTGCGGACCGTGGGCTGCGAGCTTTCGCGGTAGGTGAAGCTCAGGTCCCTGATCTCGATCATGTTGTCCTCCAAATGTCGATGCGCCCGACCCCCGCGCCCGCCCGGGCGGCGGGAGCAGGGGAGGGGCGGGCACGCGTGCGCTGGGCGCTAGGCGCGCTTGAGGGCCTTCTTGAGGACGGGGGTGAGGATGGCGGCGCAGACGGCGTTCATGCCCGCGGTGCCGATGACCATGGGCACGTACATGACCAGCACCTGGGCAACACCCAGGCCGTTGATGCCGCAGCCCACGATGAGGGCGAAGGTGTAGCCGCTCACCACGGTGGAGAGGAAGGTGATCACGGCGGGGAAGGCCACGCTTTGGGCGGCGAAGTTGCTGCGGGCGACGTTGGCCAGGGCCAGCACCAGGATGCCGCAGGCCAGGGCGCCGAGGGTCTCGGACGCCAGGTTGACCAGCGGCGTTGCGTTGAGCATGGGAATCTGGGAGATGAGGCCGGTGATGAAGCCGATGATCACCGCCTGGAAGAGCTTGGGGCGCACGAGGATGATGGCCAGGCAGTACATGGCAATCATGAAGTTGGGCTTCATGCCCGCAAAGGTGAGGAAGCTGGACACGGTCAGCTTGAGAACTGCGCCGGCTGCCAACAGCACGGCCACCAGGATAAGGTCCTGGGTGGAGAAGCCCTGCTTCTCCTGGGTGGAAACTACACGTTTCTCTGCCATTTTCATGGCTCCTTTCACTCTGGGCTTTTGCGTCTCTTACGCAATCCTGCCCGCCGCTATATGGAGCAGCGCTGCGTTTGGCGTGCAGCGCGGGTTCCCTCTTGGGTTGGCGAAAGCATAGTCCCCCGCTTTTCGCCGCGCAAGAGGTGATTTGGAGAAATTGTGAACCGGGTTGAGGGAGAGCGGTGACTCGCCGATCGCGCCAGCGGCATGCCTTGCGCGATCGCGATCGCCGCCGGCCTTGCCAGGCGGCCTTACTCGCCCGATGTGCAGCAGCGCGTGCGTTTTCAGACACATTGTCCAGAAACGTCAAGCAGCATGCAGCTGCCCGGGGTATGGTTCGCTCAGGTTAGCGATGAAGGCGAGGTGCATGGATATGAACGTGCGGCAAGAGAAGCTGCTTGACTTCATGGCGGAGGGCGCGGGCCAGCTGCGCATCCCCGTGTTCCAGCGCCCCTATTCCTGGGGCGCCGACCAATGCGGAGAGCTGTGGAGGGATGTGTGCCGGGCCGGCAAGGGGTCCCTGCAGCACTTTGCCGGGCCGCTCATCTGCATGCCGGCTGAAGGCGCCTCGCTCTACGTCGTCGACGGGCAGCAGCGCCTCATCACGGTGTCGCTTCTGATCCTGGCTCTCGCCGAGCACATCGAGGCGAGCGGAGCGGACGGCGCCACCCCGGGTGCATCCGCGCTGCGCTCGATCCTCCTCATGCCATCATGCGAGGGCGCCGCCCGTCCCAAGCTCACCCTGAGCGCCGCAGACGATGCCGCGTATTCCGCGCTCGTCCTCAGCGAGCCCCCTGCCCGGGACGGCTCCGCACGCGTGCTCGATAACCTCGGCTTCTTCCGCAGCGCCCTGTCGAGCGGCGAGGCGAGCGCCGAGCAGCTGTGGAGGGGCCTGCGCGGGCTCTACGTGCTGCTGGTGGAGCTCGACCCCGCCGACGAGCCCCAGGGTGTCTTCGAAAGCCTCAACTCCAAGGGCGTGCAGCTCACCACGGCAGACCTCTGCCGCAACTACCTGCTGAGCGCGCTGCCCTCCCGCGAGCAGGAGCGCCTCTACGGGGAGTACTGGGAGCCCATCGAGGACCTCTTTGGCGACGACCCGGGCTCGCTCAGGCTCAACAACGCCATCCTCGGCTGGCTGACGGTGCGCTTCAGGCGGATCCGCGCCAAGGGCGACAGGCAGGCGTTCGCCGTCTTCAAGCGCTACATGCAGGAGGAGTACCGCGGCAGCTTGGAGGAGCTGCTCGGCGAGCTCTACAGCTTCTGCGCGGTGTGGGCGGAGAACTACCGCTACCACGCCGTCAAGGCCTACAAGTCGGCCGCCAACTGGGCGACGCTGGGGGCGAAGACGCTTGTGAGCGACCGCCCGCTCAAGCCCGTGTCAGAGCAGGTCAAGCGCTTCTACGCGCAGTACTTCGGCATCAACGTCAAGTGGTAGGGGAGGAAGGCATGAACGTCCGAAAGCAAGCGCTGCTCGAGTTCTTGGAGATTCCCGACACGCAGCTCGTCATCCCGGTGTACCAGCGCGTCTATTCGTGGACGGCGCGGCAGTGCGAGGTCCTGTGGGGCGACGTCGCGCGCGCTGGTGAGGAGCAGCGCGAGCACTTTGCCGGCGTGGTGCTCTGCGCGCAGGAGGCAGAGAGCTGGGGGTGCTGCGGGCGGCTGCGCATCATCGACGGGCAGCAGCGCTGCACGACGGTGACCCTGCTCCTCATCGCCATCCGCAACGCCCTGGCCAGCGGCGCGCTGGCTGTCGATGGGCTCTGCGCGAGCGACCTGGACCGGCGCTACCTGAGGGCCGGCAGCGGCGATGACGCCCCCTGCAAGCTGGTGCTCTCGCACCTCGACCGCTGCACGCTGGCAACCCTCGTCGACGGCGGCGCCATGCCGGACGAGCACTCGGCGCGCCTGGTTGAGAACCTGCGCTTCTTCGAGGAGAAGCTGGCGCAGCCGGGCCTTGACGCTGGGGCGCTCTGGCGGGGGCTGCAGCGGCTCACCGCCGCGACGGCGCTGCTCGACGGCGCCGAGGACCCCCAGGCCATCTTCGAGAGCCTCAACTCGAGGGGCCTTCCCCTCACGGCGGCAGACCTCGTGCGCAACGCCCTCCTCTTCGGCGAGGGCGAAGGCGAGCGCCGCGTGCTCTACGAGCGCTGCTGGCGCCCGCTAGAGGAGGGGCTGGCCGGCGTGCCCGGTGCCACGATGGACGGGCTCGTGCGCGCGTGGCTGGCCGCGAGGTTCCGCGACGAGCGCGTGCGCAGCGACGCAGACGTCTACGGCGTGCTGCGCGAGTACCTGCGCGTGAGCGGCTGCGGGGTGGGCGAGCTGCTCGACGAGCTGGCGCGCTTTGGCAGCCGCTATGCGGGCGACGAGGAGTGGCGCGCGCAGGCGGACCGCTCGGCCAGGGAGTGGCTCGAGGACAAGCCCCGCGCGACGGTGGGGGAGTTCAAGCTCTTCGGCGACTAGGCACCCGGCCGGGCCGGGCTGTCTGAGGGAGGCATCGAGCGCAGGGCCTGCAGCCCGCCGCGTATGAACTGGTCGATCGCCCTCTGGCTGTCCGTCCACTTGACGTCTGCGTTGAGGATGGCCGCGTTGTAGCAGCCGGTCATCTGGAAGGTGAACAGGGCCTGCGCCTGGCTGTGCGTGACGCCGGCGGCCAGGTAGGGGGCAAGGGCCTCGTCTGCCTCCGGCCCGCTGAGCACGTAGTCGAGGTAGGCGCCCATGAACTCCGGGGCGAGGACGAGCGGCTGGAAGGGGCC
>SFLO01000097.1 GCA_004553405.1 Coriobacteriaceae bacterium | reverse complement strand
CCCATCATGTGCTGCGGCGAGAGCCTGGAGTGCCGCGACGAGGGCAAGACTTTGGAGTTCGTGTGCGCCCAGGTGCGCGCGGGCCTTGCCGGCCTGCAGCCCGAGCAGGCGGCCAAGTGCGTGGTGGCCTACGAGCCCATCTGGGCCATCGGCACCGGGCGCACCGCCACCCCACAGCAGGCCCAGGAGGTCTGCGCCGCCATCCGCACCACCCTGGCGGAGCTCTTCGGCCAGCAGACGGCAGACAAGATGCGCATCCTCTACGGCGGATCGATGAAGCCCGAGAACGTGGGGCTCTTCCTCCCCATGGAAGACATCGACGGCGGCCTCATCGGCGGTGCCGCGCTCGACGCGGACAGCTTCGCCGAGCTGGTGAGGGCCGCAGAGTAGCCGCGCGGCAGCCATAGGGCTTACAGGTGGGACACAGGTGCGCTCCTGTGTCCCACCGTGCATATAGACTACAGAACAGCACGTCAAGCGCACGACGATTGGGAGGTCACCACCTCATGAAACCCGTTCTCCTGGCCATCATGGACGGCTACGGCCTGGCCCCGCAGGGCCCTGGCAACGCCGTGGCCCTGGCCAACACCCCCTTCTTGGACAGCCTCGTTGCCAGCGCGCCCCACACCAGCCTGGGCGCCAGCGGCGAGGACGTGGGCCTGCCGCAGGGCCAGATGGGCAATTCCGAGGTAGGCCACCTCAACATCGGCGCCGGCCGCATCGTCTACCAGGAGCTCAGCCGCATCAACCGCGCCATCGCAGACGGCTCCATCAACGAAAACCCCGTCCTGTGCTCCGCCATCGACGCTGCGATCGAGGCAAAGCGCCCGGTGCACCTCATCGGCCTGGTCTCAGACGGCGGCGTGCACTCGCACATCAGCCACCTGGAGGCCCTGGTGCGCATGGCCGCCCAGCGCGGCGCGAGGGACATCCGCATCCACTGCATCACAGACGGCCGCGACGTCGACCCCAAGAGCGGCGCCGGCTTCATCAAGCAGGTCGAGGAGCTCTCCAACCAGGTCTTCGAGGAGTACGGCGGCTGCATGGCCTGCATCGCCACCATCTGCGGCCGCTACTACGCCATGGACCGCGACAACCGCTGGGAGCGCGTGAAGTTCGCCTACGACGCCATCGTGCGCGGTGCCGGCCGCGGTGCCCGCAGGGACGCCGCCGTGCGCTCCATGGAGGCGGCCTACGCCTACGGCGACACAGACGAGTTCATCTTCCCCACGGTGCTCGACCACCGCGGCCTCAACACGGGCGACACCGTGATCATGTTCAACTTCCGCCCAGACCGCGCCCGCGAGCTCTGCCGCGCGCTCACGGAAGGGCCTTCCTTCGATGAGGAGTGCTTCGACAGGGAGTTCGAGTCCTTCCCGCGCGTGGTCTGCCTCACGGAGTACGACCCCACCCTCAAGGCAGAGGTCGCCTTCCCCAAGGAGTTCCCGGCCAACACGCTGGCAGACGTCCTGGCTGCCCAGGGCCTGCGCCAGTTCCACATCGCCGAGACAGAGAAGTACGCCCACGTGACCTTCTTCTTCAACGGCGGCATCGAGGCCCCCAAGGAGGGGGAGGAGCGCTGCCTCATCCCCAGCCCCAAGGTGGCCACCTACGACCTCCAGCCCGAGATGTCCGCCCCCCAGGTCACAGATGCCCTGGCAGAGGCCATCGAGCAGGGCAGGGCAGACGTCTACATCGTCAACTACGCCAACTGCGACATGGTGGGCCACACCGGCTCCATCCCCGCCGCCATCCAGGCGGTCGAGGCCGTCGATGCCGGCTTGGCCCGCGTTGTGCAGGCCGTCAAGGCCGCGGGCGGCAGCGCCCTCATCACGGCAGACCACGGCAACGCAGACCAGATGCTCGCAGAAGACGGCGTGAGCCCCTTCACGGCCCACACCACCGCGCGCGTGCCCCTCATCCTGGCCAGTAACGACGCCTCCCTGGGCCTGGACCCCCGCGAGGACGCTCGCCTCGCAGATATCGCGCCCACCCTGGCCGATCTGCTGGGCATCGATAAAGCTTCTGAATGGACTGGAAATTCTCTCTTGACTCGTGCGTAGGGTCTGGTAAACTCTCTGTCTTGTGACGCCGCAAAAAGCGTCGCAGCAAGTCAAGTGTTTGTGTATCGTTAGTAGGTGTTATGAGCGTCCCGACTCCTGTGCTGTATGCCGTGATTGTCATCTGGGCAATCTCTGCAATCGGTCTGATCGTGTTCGTCCTGCTGCACTCCGGCAAGGGCACCGGTCTCTCCGAGGCAATCGCAGGCAGCGTGTACGGTGGCGACACCGGCACCAGCATCGTGGAGAAGAACCTCGATCGCATCACGGTTGTCTTTGCGGTTATCTTCGTCATCTGCCTTTTGGTGATGATGGTTATTTACCCGCACGGCTCGGTGAGTTAAGATACACACGCTCTTACGTGTCGGAGTGGTGGAACGGCAGACACGCTAGCTTGAGGTGCTAGTGCCCGCACAGGGTGTACGGGTTCAAATCCCGTCTCCGACACCAGTTAGAATCGCGAAAGCGGAGCCCCAAAGGCTCTGCTTTCTGTATCTAGGGGCAAGTTAGCGGCTTTCAACCGCTGTGCCGCGCCCCTCGCTGTTAGCAGGCCCCAACAGCGCTTCCTCCAACTTGGGTTTGGGCGGGCTCCCAACCGAGAAGGGCGGGTATGCCATGGCCGCGGTCGCACGCGCAGCAGCTCAGCGCACGAGCAAGGTGAGGAGGGTCCTACTCACCGTCTTGTCCGCAAACCTCATCCTCTCTGTGGCAAAGATCGTCATCGGCACGGCGACGGGCACCTCGTCTGTGCAGGCAGACGGCATCCACTCCATCTTCGACTGCGCGGCAAACCTCGCCGGCATCGTGGGCATCACGCTGTCGTCGCGCCCCGCAGACGACGACCACCCCTACGGCCACGCCAAGTTCGAGACCATTGCCAGCCTGGTCATCGGCCTCATGCTGCTGGTGGCGGCCTTCGAGGTGGGCAGCGGGGCCATCGCCGTGCTCAGCAGCGGCCAGGCCACCACGCAGCCCTCTGCGCTGTCCCTGGGGATCATGGTGGGCACCTTGGTTGTCAACCTGCTGTGCACCGCCTACGAGCGCCGCATGGGCAAGCTGCTGGGCAGCAGCATCCTGGGGGCAGACAGCAAGCACACCCTCAGCGATGCCCTGGTGACCATCAGCGTCATCGTGGGCCTCATCTTCGTGAACCTGGGCTTTCCCATCGCAGACCCCATCGCCACCCTCATCGTCACCGTGGCGATCTTCTTTACGGCCTTCGAGGTGCTGCGCGACGTCAACAAGACCTTCTCAGACAGCGCGCGCATCAAGCCGGAGCTCTTGCGCACAACCGCCCAGGAGGTCGCCGGCGTGGTCCAGTGCCACGACATCCGCACCCGCGGCATGGAGAGCGAGGTCTACGTCGACATGCACGTGCTGGTCGACCCCCAGATGAGCATAGGCCGCGCGCACGAGATCGCAGCGCGCGTCGAGGAGAAGGTCCAGGAGCGCTTCCCCCAGGTGTGCGAGGTCATGGTCCACCTGGAGCCCGCCACGGCCGAGGAGCTGCGCTGCCCGCTGCTCGTGGACGGCCTGGCAGACGACCCCTACGGCAGGGGAGAGGCCTAAGGGCCAGTTGTGGAGGCGTCTCCACATTTGCCGCTCACCGCAGGCGAGCAGCAGCCCCTGCGCGGCAGCGCGGGCCCTTTCACGGGGCGAGTTGTGGAGCGCTCCACAGTTCGTTCATAACTCGCTGCATTAAGCAACAAGCAGGTTACGAAGAATGGGAGCAATTGTGTCTTTCGCGCAGGGCTCTCGTATTCGGATCGTGTTGCGGGCATACTGCAGTCATCGGAAACGAACCCCATCGCTTCCGGTTGATTCGGAAAGACTTGACTCGGTTCACGACGAATCAAAACTTTGCAAGCGAAGAGCTTGCGTCCCTCCTTGCTAGGCCCGCTGCTTTCCTCCCCTCTAAGCGCAGCGGGCCTTCCTCTTTTCTCGGCACCCTT
>SFLO01000096.1 GCA_004553405.1 Coriobacteriaceae bacterium | reverse complement strand
CGGTGCGGCGGGCCACCTGGCCGTCGATCCAGTCTGTGCAGGCGGCGACGGCGAAGACGACGAGCGCGGCGGTGTGGTAGATGGTGAAGAAGCGCAGGTAGACGAAGAGCGGGACGAGCATCAGCCTGCAGCAGGTGATGACGTTGGGAGCGGTGAGCACCTTGTCCGATGCCTCGAGCTTCTCTTGTTGGATATCCCGCAAAACCTGCCTCCCTTCCTCGCACGATGACACATCTTAATCCAAAAGGAGCGGGGAGCCCAAGGCCCCCCGCTTTTTTGCACAACCGTTGCCGAAACGGCTCTGACCTGCACGGATTCCCTTAAGGAAACTACTGTTGCAAATCAGTTTACCCCTCTTTGGGCTCGGCGTCGCCGGCAGCTGCCGCGGCGGCTGCAGCGGCCTCCTTAGCGGCCTTGGCGGCCTTGGCCGCGGCGATCTTGGCCTTCTTCTCCTCTTCGAGGCGGGCCTTCTCGGCCAGCTCCTCGGGCGTCCACTCGGGCTTGACCACCACCGGCTGGGGCTTGGTGGTCACGGGCGGGTACTCGCGCACGGTGACCAGCACCTTCTTGGGGCAGGCGGCCACGCAGGCCTGGCAGGCCACGCACTTGTAGGGCTCGTAGGTCCAGGTCTCCTGTGCCTTGTTCACCTTGATGGCCAGGGCGGGGCACTTCTTCTCGCAGATGGAGCAGTGGATGCAGCCCTTGGGGTCGTCGAGCATGACGCCCGCGCGGGTGCGCTCGAAGGGCTCGCGCTTCTCGTAGGGGTACTTGCGGGTGGGAGCCTTGGAGAACAGGCTCTTCACCGTCATGCCGGCCAGCTTGAAAACTCCCATGCTCGCCTACCTTTCAGTGCAGCTGATGCACGGGTCGATGGTGAGGATGATGTTGGGCACGTCGGCAAAGTCGCAGCCCTCCAGCGCCGCCACCAGGCCGGCGAGGTTTTGGCTGGTGGGAGTGCGCACCCTCATGCGCTCGAGGAACTTGGTGCCGTTGCCCACGGCGTAGTAGAAAGCCTGGCCGCGGGGCTGCTCGACGGTGCTCATGGCGCGGGCGCCGGCTTCGGGCTTGCCCTTGACGGGGACCATGACCTCGCCGGCCGGGATCTTGGCGGCGAGCTCGCGGATGATGGCGATGGACTGGTAGACCTCGCGGATGCGCACGTCGCAGCGGGCGTAGCAGTCGCCGTCCTCGGAGAGCACGGGCTCGAAGGCGGCCAGCTCGCCGTAGGCACCCAGGCCGTAGAGGCGCTCGTCAACTACCAGGCCGCTGGCGCGACCGAAGGGACCTACCAGGGAATTGGCGCTGGCCTGCTCCTTGGAGAGATGGCCCACGCCCACCAGGCGGTTGCGCACGGAGCTGTCGTCGAGGAAGGCGCGCGCGATCTGGCGGTACTCCTGCTCGAGCTTGTCGAGGGTGATGACGATGCCCGCCAGGGTCTCGTCGCTCACGTCCTGGCGGAAGCCGCCCACATCGCAGGCAGAGAAGATCACGCGGCCGCCGGTGCACTGCTCGAAGATGTCGAGCACACGCTCACGCAGGCGCCAGCAATGCATGAAGAGGGCCTCGTGGCCAAAGGCGTCTGCCGCCAGGCCCAGCCACAGCAGGTGGCTGTGCACGCGGGAGAGCTCGTGGAAGATGGTGCGCAGGTACTCGGCGCGCTCTGTGATCTCGATGCCCATGAGCTGCTCGACGCACTGCGAGTAGCCCAGGCTGTGCCCGAAGGAGCAGATGCCGCAGATGCGCTCGGTCACGTAGACGAACTGCGTGTAGTCGCGCTTCTCGACGAGCTTTTCGAGGCCGCGGTGCACAAAGCCGATGCGCGGGATGGCGGTGACGACCTTCTCGTCCTCCATCACCAGGTCCAGGTGCACGGGCTCGGGCAGCACGGGGTGCTGGGGACCGAAGGGGATGACGGTGCGCTTACTCATTGCAGGCCTCCTCTCCCTGGGGCTCGGCCGGGCAGGCGGCTGCGCGCGGGTTCATGGGATAGGCGACGGCAACGGTGTAGAACTCGCCGCCGAAGTCGATGTTGATGTCCTCGAAGCTCACGCCAAAGAGGTCGTGGCTCTCGTTCTCGAAGACGAAGGCCGCGGGGTAGACGCCGGTGATCGAGGGCACGCTGGTGCCGTCGGGCACGTTCACGCGCACGCCCTCGAGGCCGGTGGCCGTGTAGCTGGGGTCGCAGTAGGCGTAGAGGAGCTCGACGGAATCCTCGAGGGTGGTGGCGCAGATCTGGGAGAACTCCCAGCCGCGCTCCTTGTAGGCGGAGGCGATCGCCACGACCTGGGAAGCCTCGGCCTCGGTGAAGGTGGATGTCTGGTGGTGCCTCATGGGGCCTCCCCTCCTATTCGACGCCGGCGCCGCCAGCGCCGGGGGTGTCGGGGACGTTGGCGCAGGACGCATGCGCGCCGGTGGCGGCGTCTGCGGCGCTGCGGTTCTTCTTGCCGGCCTTGAGCGCAGCGCGCTTCTCCTCGAGGATCTGCACGCCCGCCACCACGGCGTCCATGACGGCCTCGGGGCGCACGGCGCAGCCGGGCACGTAGGCGTCGACGGGGATGATGGCGTCTGTTCCGCCCATGACGTTGTAGCACTCCTGGTAGACGCCGCCGCCGCAGGCGCAGGCGCCGCAGGCCACGACGACCTTGGGCTCGAGCATCTGGTCGTAGATCTGCTTGATGACCGGAGCGTTCTGAGCGTTGACGCCGCCGGTGACCACGAAGATGTCGGCGTGCTTGGGGTTGCCGGTGTTGATCACGCCAAAGCGCTCTGCATCGTAGAGGGGCGTGAGTGCGGCCAGCACCTCGATGTCGCAGCCGTTGCAGCTGGAGCCGTCGTAGTGGATGATCCAGGGAGACTTGCTGGTGTAGGACATGTGAGGCACCTCCTTAGATGAAGAGCAGGTAGACGATGTTGATGCCGCCCAGGACCAGCGCCACGAGCCAGGAGCTCTTGAGCATGGTCTGCCACTTGACGCGGGCGAAGTTGTTGTCGATGAGGATCTCGAGGAAGTACACCGCGAGGCACACGACAACGCAGATGGCGATGGAGACCGGGGTGGGGCCGCCCCACAGCAGGAAGATGCCCACCCAGCCCAGGAAGAGGATGTTCTCGTACCAGTGGGACAGCTCGATCATGGCGAGCGTCTTGCCAGAGAGCTCGGTGGTGAGGCCGCGCACCAGCTCCTGGTGGGCGTGGTGGCTCATCGAGATGTCGAAGGGGCT
Organism: Coriobacteriaceae bacterium; assembly: GCA_004553405.1. Classification (GTDB taxonomy): domain Bacteria; phylum Actinomycetota; class Coriobacteriia; order Coriobacteriales; family QAMH01; genus W2P13-069. Next base: position 824 of record SFLO01000096.1, on the reverse strand, counting down.
CTTGCGCAGCTTGATGGTGAGCACGTACACAAAGCCGATGAAGATCAGCGGCGCATAGCGGACGGCGGGCAGCTCTGCGGCCAGCATGTCCTCGACGCGGAAGGTGCCGGTGGCCATGAAGAGGCCCGCAGCGACCAGCAGGACCATGGGCTCGTAGCTCATGACCTGCACGATCTCGCGCTGGGCACCCAGCTCCGCATACGGGCTGCGGGACGCATAGGCCGCCACGATGAGGAAGAGCGAGCCCAGGGTGAGGATGAACACGCACAGCAGGAAGTTGCCGCCGGCGAAGAAGACCACGCCGGAGAGGATGATGAACACCAGGTAGAGCAACACGTACAGGTCCTGCGCGCCGTTGACGGTGGCGTCCTCCTTGTCAAGCAGCTTGCGGAAGTCGTAGTAGGGCTGCAGCAGCTTGGGGCCCACGCGGCCCTGCAGGCCGGCGCTGAGCTTGCGGTCGATGCCGGCCAGCAGGCAGCCCAGCACGGGGGCTGCGAAGAGGAAGGCGACGATGCCGATGACAGATCCGATTCCAAGGCTCATGGTCTACTCCTCCCCTTCAACGTCGCTGTCGTAATAGCTGTACATGGCGTACTGCATGTAGAGGGCGTCCATGAGCTCCTCGCGCGAGTTGATGCCCATCTGCGCGTACTCCTCGGCGTACTGGTCGTATGCCGCGCCGTAGTAGGAGTAGTAGTTGAGGAACTGCTCGAAGCTGACGCCTCCCTCCTGCCACGCGCTGCCCTGGTAGCTTGCCTGGGCGGCGGCGGTGGATTGGATGTTGTCCTTGTTCTGGGCGGCGGAGTCGATGGCGTAGCCAAAGC
>SFLO01000095.1 GCA_004553405.1 Coriobacteriaceae bacterium | reverse complement strand
TCACCGGCGTCATGACGGCGGGGTCCTCGGCCAGGGCATAGGCCATGAGCACCAGGTCGAGGCACTCCTGGTTGTCCTCTGCATAGACCTGGATCCAGCCGTGGTCGAGCAGTGCCAGGGAGTCGCGCTGGTCGCCGTAGATGTTCCAGGGCAGGGCCGTGGCGCGGTTGGCGTTCATCATCACCAGGGGAAAGCGCCCGCCTGCGGCGTAGGTGAGGACCTCCGCCATGTAGAGCAGGCCCTGGCTGGAAGTGGCGGTGAAGGCGCGCGCGCCGGTCGCGCTGGCGCCCATGGCCGCGCTCAGGGCGGAGTGCTCGCTTTCCACATGCAGGTACTCGGCCTGCAGGGCGCCGCTTTCGACCATCTCGCTCAGGCGCTCGACAACGACGGTCTGGGGGGTGATGGGATAGGCGCTGATCACCTGGGGGCGCGCAAGGCGCACGCCTTCGGCCAGGGCCTCATCGCCAGAGAGGAAGCTCCTGCTCACCGGGCACCTCCTTCCGGCTGCATCTGTATGCAGCCAAAGCCGCAGGCCTTGGCGCAGATGCCGCAGCCCTTGCAGAATTCGTAGTCGATGGCCAGGCGGCCGTCGTCGGTCTTGAAGATCGTGCCGTCCGGGCACTGCATGTAGCACTGCAGGCAGCTGGTGCAGCCCTCCTCGCTCAGCACGGGGCGTGCGGTGCGCCAGCCCGCGTTGCGGCTCACCAAGTAGCCGGCCTCCCAGCAGGTGCTGCGCGCGTAGACGGCCGGGTCGAGCTCGTCGCGGCGCAGCGTGGGGATGAGCACGCCCGCGCGGCGCTGGGCGGGGGCCTCCCCGCCTGCGGAGGAACTGCCTGCCGCCGCTGCGTCGTGCGCGCCGGCCGCTGCGGGCTGCAGGCCGCCGGCTGCCGCGAGCTCGACCACGGCGTCGACCACGGCCCAGTTGCGCTCGTGGAGCTTGGGCGCCATGTACTGCGCGATGGCCTCCTTGGCGGCCTGGGTGCTCAGGCCCTCCGCCAGCAGGCACAGCGCCGCCAAGAAGACGGTGTTGGGGATGTCGCGGCCCAGGATGGATCGCGAGATGCCGCTGGCGTCGATGGCCAGCAGCTGGGGGTCCCCTATGGCGCGGGTGCTGTTCACCAGCGCCAGGCCGCCGGGCATGAGCTCGCCGCGCCAATCCGGCCCCAGGAGGGTCTCGTCGAGGTAGACGACGAAGTCCGCCGCCGCGATGGCGCTACGATCGCCCACAGGACGGGTGTCGAGCTTGGTGAAGGCGCGCATGGGCGCACCGCGGCGCTCGGGGCCGAAGGAGGGGAAGGCCAGGCCAAAGCGCCCGGGCTCGAGCGAGCCGGCGGCGCCCAGCAGGCGGGCGGCGGTGAAGGCCCCCTGGCCCCCGCGCCCATGCCACAAGACTTCGATCATACAGTGCTCCAACTACTACGTGCTTGATTGCTCCGCAAAGTATAGATGCCCGCCGCTGGGTAATGCGGTGGGCATCGGGTGCGCTTGGCGAGGGGGCTGCCCTAGCTGGCGTAGCGCTCCAGGCTGCGGGTGAGGTTGGCCACAAAGCGGGTGGCGAACTCGCCCAGCTCGGCGCCCTTGGGCACGATGTAGCCCAGGTTGAGGCGCACGTCGGTCTTCAGAGGGATGGTGGTGAGCGAGCCGCCGTCCGTGATGCCCACGAGAATGCCGCTGGTCACGGTGTAGCCGTTGACGGCGCTGGCCAGCTCGGAGAGGCTGGCGCGGTCGGTGCACTTGATGACCTTGGAGCGGGGGACTTCAGAAAGCGCCTCCTCGGCGAAGAAGGCCGGGGCACCTGCCTCCTGCTCGAAGCACAGGTAGGGCCAGTCTGCCAGCTCCTCCAGCGTGAGCTCCTTGGCGTTGGAGAGCGGGTGGCTTGCCGGCAGGGCGATCATGGGGTCGCTCTCGGCGCAGCTCACGAACTCCAGGCCGCGCTCCTCGAGCACGGCGTCGATCTGGGCGGCCGTGGTGGTGGTCTGGACGATGACGCCCAGCTCGGATGCGCCGCCGGCGACGTCCTCGATCACCTGGGCGGTGCTGCGGTCCCTCAGGGCGTACTCGTAGTCGTCGCCGCCCAGGGCCAGGATGGTGTGCGCGAAGGCCTGCACGTCGAAGAGGTAGTGCTGGCCAGAAACTGCAAAGGTCTTTGCCATGGTGTGGTCCTTTCTCGCAGGCCGTGTCTACTTGGTGCGCTCGTCGATGAAGCGGGATGCCTTATGCTCAGAGGATGTGCCCAGCTTGCCTGCATCGTACACCAGCACCTTGGCCGGGCGGACGCCGGTGTGGGCCTTGAGGGCCTCCTCGACGCGCTTGGCCACGGTGTCGAAGGGCTCCTCGGAGCCCTGGGCGCGCTCGACGGAGACCTCGTAGCGGGTGGTGAAGTTCTCCGTGTAGACGCGGATGGAGTACTCGCCGGTGAGGCCCTTCTCTGCGCGGACCACGTACTCGACGTCTGTGGGGAAGACGTTGACGGCGCCCACGATGAACATCTCGTCCTTGCGGCCCTGGATGTGGATGCGGCCCAGGGTGCGGCCGCACTCGCACTTGTCGTTGGAGACGTAGCCGATGTCGCCGGTGCGGAAGCGGATCATGGGGCGGGCCTTCTTGCACAGGGTGGTGTAGACCAGCTCGCCCTGGCTGCCGGGCTCGAGGACCTCGCCGGTGACGGGGTCGACGGTCTCGACGAGGATCTGGTCCTCGACGATGTGCAGGCCGTCCTTGGCCTCGCACATGGCGGCGCAGGCACCGTAGATGTCGCTCAGGCCGAAGAAGTCGACGACCTTGGCGCCCCAGAGCTCTTCGATGGCCTCGCGAGTGGAGCTGATGGAGCCGCCGGGCTCGCCGGCGACGATGATGGTGTGGATGGCGAAGTCCGTCTTCGGGTCGTAGCCCTTGGCCTTGGCCTTCTCACCCAGCTGCCATGCGTAGGAGGGAGAGGTCCAAATGACGGTGGGCTGGTACTGCTTGAGCACGAAGAGCAGACGGTCGCTGGGGACGGCGCCCACCCAGATGGCGGTGGCGCCCAGGTTCTGCGCGCCGATGGCGTCCGGGCCGCCCACGTAGAGGGCGAAGTTCAGGCCGTGGACGTAGCGGTCCGTGGGGCGCATGCCGGCCTGCCAGAAGAGGCGCGCCTCGGTCATCTGCCACAGGTCGAAGTCCTCCTGAGTGAAGGGGCTCATGGTGGGCACGCCGGTGGAGCCGGAGGAGGTGGCCATGAAGACGACCTCCTCTTCGGGGACTGCGCACAGCTCGCCGAAGAAGGAGCCCACGCCCTGGGTGTCGCGCTCGGTCTTCTTGTCGATGAAGGGGAACTTCTGGATGTCTGCCAAGGTCTGGATGTCGTCCGGGCTCACGCCGGCCTCGTCGAAGGAGCGCTTGTAGTAGGGGGCGTTGTCATAGGCAAAGCGCACCATCTCCTTGAGGCGCTCGAGCTGCAGCTTCTCGAGCTCCGGGCGGGGCATGCACTCGATTTCGGGGTCGTAGTACTTCTGGTCGTAGGGGATGATCTTCTTTGCCATAGGCGCTTGAAGCCTCCTTGGTTGATCTTTGATGACGAATGCACCCTATTAAACGACAACAGGGGCCCAAACGCCCCTGCAGCCTTCCTATAGCGTGCCATCGCTTTTCCCTATACACCCAGCTCAGCACCGCAAGTCTCCACCCCCACGTCATCCTGAGCGGAGGCGCGCAGCGCCGTAGTCGAAGGATCTCCGGCTGAGGCGCTGCACCGGGGCCCGACTCCACGGGCCGACACCAACCCTGGCAGCCGCCGCAGGCGCCAGCGCAAGGGCCCGAATCGCCCGCAGGCTCAGCGCAGGTAGGGGTTGAGCTGGCGCTCGACGCCCATGGTGGAGCTGCCCTCGTGGCCAGAGTAGACGGTCACGTCGTCTGACACGGCGGTGAAGGCGGTCTGCAGCGTGTGCACCATGGCGTCCATGCTGCCGCCCTCGAAGTCCGTGCGCCCAAAGCGGCCGCCGGCGAAGAGCGTGTCGCCCGCGAAGAGCACCTTCTCCTGGGGGCAGTACAGGCACAGGGAACCGGGCGTGTGACCCGGGCTGTGGATCACGGTGAAGCCCAGGCTGCCCAGCTGC
>SFLO01000094.1 GCA_004553405.1 Coriobacteriaceae bacterium | reverse complement strand
TGATGGCCTCCTTGTGTCCTTGAGAATCGGTCAGACGCGCCCTTGACAGTGAGGATTGTACGGAGGGAGCGATTCCCTTGTCGAGAAACAGCCCGTTGCGCACGGGCCTGTCCCCACACGGGAAGATGCGGGGCCTGCCCCCACGCGCGACACGCCATCGCTTCCGCGGGGCCTGTCCCCACGCGCGACACAAAAAACGGGAGCGGGGGACCTCCCCGCTCCCGTGAGGGCGCGTTGCGCGGCGCCGCGCTTTCGCGCAGACCTAGAGGCTGGCGCCGACGTTGGTCTTGGCGGCCTTCTTCGCGCTCTTGATCAAGAACTCGCGGTTGTTGTCCGTCTGCTTGAGGCTCTTCACCAGCATGTCCATGGCGCGCTCGGTGTTGTTCATGTTGGCGAGGATGCGGCGCAGGCCCCACACCAGCGGCGCCTCCTGCGGGTCGAGCAGCAGCTCCTCCTTGCGGGTGCCGCTCGTCACCGGGTCGATCGCCGGGAAGATGCGGCGGTCCGCCAGCTGGCGGTCGAGCTTGAGTTCCATATTGCCGGTACCCTTGAACTCCTCGAAGATCACCTCGTCCATCTTCGAGCCCGTGTCGACCAGGGCGGTGCCCAGGATGGTGAGCGAGCCGCCGTTCTCGATGTTGCGGGCCGCACCCAAGAAGCGCTTGGGCGGGTACAGCGCGCCGGAGTCGACGCCGCCGGAGAGGATGCGGCCAGAAGCCGGCGTCCCCAGGTTGTAGGCGCGAGCCAAGCGCGTGATCGAGTCCAGCAGGATCACGACGTCCTGCCCCTGCTCCACCAGACGCTTTGCGCGCTCGATGACCAGCTCCGCCACGGCGATGTGGTTCTCGCAGGGCATGTCGAAGGTCGAGGAGATGACCTCGCCGTCGATGCTGCGCTCCATGTCCGTGACTTCCTCGGGGCGCTCGTCGACGAGCAGGCACATCAGGTGCACCTCTGGGTTGTTCGCACTGATGGCGGCGGCGATGTCCTTGAGGACGGTCGTCTTGCCGGCCTTGGGTGGGCTGACGATGAGGCCGCGCTGGCCCTTGCCGATGGGCGCGACCAGGTCGATGGCGCGGGCGGTGAGGGCGCTCGAGCCATGCTCCATGACCAGGCGCTCGTCCGGGTAGACCGGCGTGAGGTTCGAGAACTTCACGCGGTGCGTGGGGCCCTCGAAGGCCTCGCCGTTGAGGGTGACGATCATGTTGAGCGCGGGGAACTTCTCGTTCTCGCGCGCGGGGCGCACGCGGCCGGCGATGTAGTCGCCGCGGCGCAGGCCGTTGCGGCGCACCATGCTGGCGCCCACGTAGACGTCGTGCTCGCCGGCGAGGTAGCCGTCTGTGCGGATGAAGCCGTAGCCGTCGGGCATGAGGTCGAGGATGCCGTCGACCATGACGAAGCCCTCGGCCTGGAGCAGCGCGTCGTAGACGGCGCTCACGAGGTCGTCGCGCTCGCCGTATTCGGCGGGGTCGACGTTGAGGTCGACGGCCTTGGCCACGAGCTCGTCGTCTGCGAGGATTGCCAGCTCGTCGCGGGTGGCTGAGGGGGCGATCTCACGGCGGTCCTTGCCGTTGCGGCGCTTGCGGCGGTTGTTGCGGCGGCTGCCGCGCTCACCGCGCTCCTCGGCGGATTTGTCGCCCTTGTCCTCGGCGGCCTTGTCGCCTTCGGAAGCGGGCTCTGCAGAAGGTACGTCGCCGGCTGCGGCCTCGGCATCTGCGGGCCTGTCCCCAGCGGCGTCGGCACCGGCGGGCTCGCCCTCGGCGGCTGCGGCCTCCTGGGCGGCGCGCTTCTTGCGGCGGTTATTGCGGCGCTTGGACTTGGAGGGCTGCTCGCCCTCTGCCGCGGGATCGGCGGATGCAGGCTCGGCAGCGGCGGCCTCTGCGGCGGGCCTGTCCCCTTCCGCGACACTGGCAGCCTCGGTCACAGTGGGCATCTCCTGCTCGCCTGCAGCGGGCCTGTCCCCCGCGGGAACAGCTCCAGCGTCCTCTGCATCGGCCTTGCCAGCCTTCTTGGCGGCGCGCTCGGCGGCGCGGCGGGCCTTCTCCTCCTCGCTCAGGCGCGGGCGTCCCCGGCGCTTGGGAGCCTCGGCGGCATCGGCCTCAGAGGCGGCGGATTCGGAGGGCCTGTCCCCCTCTGCAACAGCGGCAGAGGCGGCCTCGGCGGCAGCAGCGGCCCCGGTCGCGGCCTTCTTCCTCGAGGGCCTGTCCTCACGCGCGGCGTCCTCTGCGGCAGCCTCGGCGGGCCTGTCCCCTCCCGCAACGCCGGCAGCCTCGGCGGCAGCGGCAGCGGCCTCGGCGGCGGCCTTCTTGGCAGCCAGCGTCGCGCGGCGCTTGGCCAGCGCGGCGGCCTTCTGCTCCTCGGTCATCTTGCGGCGGGCCTTGGGTTTGGGGGCCTCGGTGGCCTCGGCTGCCGTCACGTCCTGCCCGGCAGCCTGCATGTCCTTGGTGTCCTCCGCTGCCATTAGGCGTTAACGACCTTCGCCCAGTCGGCGGCGAACTTCTCGAGACCCTGGGTGGTGAGCGGGTGCATCACGCACTTCTTCATCGCAGAGTAGGGCACGGTGGCGATGTCCGCACCCATGAGGGCAGCCTCGCGCACGTGGTTGGCGCTGCGGATGGAGGCGGCGATGATCTCGACCTCATGGCCGAAGTCGTAGTTGCCGATGGCGGCGACGACTTCCTCGAGCTGGGCCACGCCGTTCTCACAGATGTCGTCGAAGCGGCCGACGAAGGGGCTGATGTAGCGGGCGCCGGCGCGGGCGGCCAGCAGGGCCTGGGCGACGGAGAAGACCAGGGTCATGTTGACGTCGATGCCCTCGTCAGAGAGGGTGCGGCAGGCAGCGAGGCCCTCGACGGTCATGGGGATCTTCACGACCATGTTGTCTGCCAGGGCGGCCAGCTCGCGGCCCTCGGCGACCATCTCATCGCGGGTCTCGCCGGTGACCTCGCCGCTGACGGGACCGTCGACCAGCTCGCAGATCTTCTTCAGGTGATCCTGGAAGTCCTCCAGCTTGCCGCCGATCTTGGCGTAGAGGCTGGGGTTGGTGGTGACGCCTGCCAATGCGCCCCACGAGGCGATCTCGGCAATCTCGTCCAGGTCTGCGGTGTCCAGGAAGAACTTCACGGGTGCTCCTTAAATAGAGGGAAATGAAACATGCCGCTCCCAGGCAGGGGAACACGCCGGCTGTCACAACCGCAGTTTCTTTGCATGGGGATTGGCAAAAGCAGAACAAACACCGAAGGCGGCCTGCCTTCGAAGGTGTTGCCACTATAACACTCAGGAGCAAACGGTACAATAATCCCGTTTATGCCAAGCTGATAGGAGAATCCATGTCTCTTCCCCGCTTCTTCATCGACTCCCCGCTGCCCGACGACGGCGAGGTCGCGCTGCCCTTCAACGAATCTGAGCTGCGCCACATCAACGTGCGCCGCTGCGAGGTGGGCGAGCACATCGCCTGCTTCACGGAAGGACGCCAGGCGTGGGAGGTCGAGATCACCTACATCGACGAGGAGCGCGTCACCGGACGCATCGAGGGCAAGCTCCCCATCAAGAAGCTCCCCCACCTCACCCTGGTCCAGGGCATCTCCAAGGGCGACCGCATGGGCCAGACCATCCGCCAGACCACCGAGCTGGGCATCGAGCGCATCATCCCCTTCCTGGCCGAGCGCTCCATCGTCCGCCTGCGCAAGGACGAGGGCGGCTACAAGGGAGACCGCTGGCGCCGCATCGCGCTGAGCGCCGCCAAGCAGTCCGGCCGCACCATCCTGCCCACCGTCGAGGACCCCACCAGCCTCGAGGACATCTGCGAGGAGCTACGCGACTTCGACCGCGTCATCATCGCCTGGGAGGAGGCCGACCTCGACGCCCAGGGCCACGCCCTCTCTGTGACCAAGGCGCTCGAGGCACCCTGCGCCTCCACCGGCAAGGGCTGCGACGTCAACAGCCGCGTGGCGCTCATCATCGGCCCGGAAGGCGGTCTGAGCCGCCACGAGGTCGAGTCGTTCAAGGCACTGGGCGATCACGTCAAGGTCGTCACGCTCGGCAGCCTCATCCTGCGCACGGAGACCGCTGGCACCGTCGCCACCGCCCTGTGCATGTACGG
>SFLO01000093.1 GCA_004553405.1 Coriobacteriaceae bacterium | reverse complement strand
ACAGCGCAAAGGCACGCAGCCGATGGGCTGCATGCCTTTCAGCATCTGGCCGTTTTCGTCGTAGTAGTACTTCTGTCCGTCTACCTCATGCCAGCCCGGCTTTGTAATCGTCTGCAGCAGGGCACCATCCTCTCCGAATTTGTAGGTGATGTCACCAATCGTCAGCGTTCCCGTGGCCAAAAGTCTCGCTGAGGTGTAGGGGCTGGCCACGACCCCCACCCCGAAGGGCCCGCAGCCTGCCCCGAAGCGGCCGCAGCGCCGGAGTGCGGAGCGCTCGGTCGCAAAGCATGTAGGGGGTTGAAGCGAAAGCTGGGGCTATGCGGCGCGTATGCGCAGGGGGCGGCGGCGCCGATGCTATGATGGCGGCATTGCTCCAACGCAGCATGAACGCAGCCTCAACACAGCATCACTGCAGCCCAACCACAGATTCGAGCAGCGCGGCCCCGGCAGCGGGCGGGCGCTGCACGGCAGGGAAGCTCGACTTCGAGAAAAGGCGGTACAGACACTATGGACAAGAGGCTTTTGGCAGTTGCAGGCGGCAAGGAGCCGGCAGACGTCGTCATCATCGGCGGGCAGGTCGTCAACGTCTACACGGGCGAGGTCTACCCCGGCGGCGTGGCCATCTGCGGGCAGAGCATCGCGGCGGTGGGCGACGTCGACTACGCGATCGGCGAGGGCACCCAGGTGATCGACGCGCAGGGCGCCTTCATCACCCCCGGCTTCATCGACGGCCACATCCACCCGGAAAGCTCCGACCTCGCCATCAGGCCCTTTGCGGAGGCCGTCCTCAAGCACGGCACCACCTCCATCATGACCGACCTCCACGAGATCGGCGTGGTCAGCGGCATCGAGGGCATCGAGGCCGTCCTCGCAGAGAACGAGGCCACCGACCTCAACCTCTACTTCGTGGTGCCGTCCCACGTGCCCTTCTCCCCTGCCCTGGAGACCAGCGGCGCGTCCTTCGACCCCGGCATCATCCGCGAGGCCCTCAAGCGCCCGGACGCCGTGGGCATCTCAGAATGCGTGGGCCCCTACATCCTGGCCGACTTCCCCGACCTCATGGAGTCGCTTGACGACGTGGCCGGCATGAAGGGCAAGACCGCCCAGGGCCACCTGGTCGAGATGCGCGGCCCGGACCTCAACAAGTGCGTGGCCGCCGGCGTGTCCACCTGCCACGAGGCCCTGAGCGCCGAGGAGATCCTCGACCGCGCCCGCACCGGCGTGCACGCCATGCTGCGCGAGTCGTCCGCCGCGCGCACCCTGGCCCAGCAGCTCGACGCCATCGTGGGCAAGGACATCGACACGAGCATGATGAGCATCGTGACCGACGACCTGCACTGCTGCGACCTGGCCGCCACCGGCCATCTTGACCACCACCTCAAGATCGCTCTGGAGAAGGGCGTTCCCTTTGCCAAGGCCATCCAGATGGTGACCATCAACGCCGCCCGCGCCTTCGAGCTGACCGACGTGGGCGCCCTGGCCCCCGGCAAGCGCGCCGACATCGCGCTGGTAGCCGGCGACACCGCCGAGACCTTCGAGGTCGTGAGCGTGTGGAGCCGCGGCAAGCAGGTGGTCGACCACGGCAGCATGCTGGTGCACTACGAGCCCGCTCAGCACGACCCCTGCCTGCTCGGCACCACTACCCTGCTCAACCCCATCACCGCAGACAGCTTCAAGATCGCCGCGCCGGCGGGCGCCAAGCGCGTCAAGGTCACCTGCATGGACACCCTGCCCTGGATCCCCATCACCCAGCCGCGCGAGGTCGAGCTGGAGTGCGTCGACGGCTACGTGGCCTGCGACGTCGCGCAGGACGTGCTCTACATCGCGCAGGTGGAGCGCTACGGCAAGAACGGCAACGTGGGCAAGGCCTTCATGGGCGGCTTCCACATGACCAGCGGCGCCATCGCGTCCTCTGTGGGGCACGACAACCACAACGTGATCGTCATGGGGACGAACTTCGAGGACATGGCCATGGCGGTCAACCACCTCATCGAGATCGGCGGCGGCCAGTGCCTGGTCGACGGCGGCGAGGTCGTCGAGTGCGTGTCCTACCCCGTGTGCGGTCTGCTGTCCGACCTCTCCTGCGAGGAGCTGGCGGCGCAGAAGGACAAGCTCAACGCCGCCTGCGCGGAGCGCGGCTGCATCATCGGCATCCCCTTCATGTTCCTGTCGTTCATCTGCCTGGCGGCGCTGCCGGCGCTGGCCATCACAGACCACGGCTTTGTCAACGTGATGACGCTGCAGGTCGAAGACCCCGTCAAGGAGGTCGTCGAGTAGGCGAGTGAGAGCGGGGCCCCGCAGCACAGCGCCGCGGGGCCCCTTGTTCGAAAGGGGAACGCGATGACCCATGTTGCGAGCGCGTTTTACGGCTCCTTCTTCCATGCGCCGGTGTACGGCAGCTTCGAGTACCTGGAGAACGCGCTGATCGAGGTCGATGAGCGCGGCACCATCGCCCGCGTGCTGCGCGAGGGCGAGCCCGAGCACGCGGAGGCGCTGGCCGCGCACCGCACCCGCGGCACGCTCACCGAGCTGGGCGCCAACCGCTACGGCCTGCCCGGCTTTGTGGACATCCACGTGCACGCCCCGCAGTGGCCGCAGGCGGCGCTGGCGCTCGACGAGCCGCTCTACCTGTGGCTTGAGCAGCGCACCTTCCCCCTGGAGTCGCGCTTTGCGGACCTGGACTTTGCGCGCACGGTCTACCGCGACCTGGTGCAGCAGCTGATGGCCCGCGGCTCGACCACGACGGTCTACCTGGGCAGCGCGCACCTGGAGTCGAGCATCGAGCTGGCCGCGATCTGCGCCGAGCTGGGCCAACGCGCGCTGGTGGGCAAGACGGTCATGGACGACCCGGCAGCCAACCCCGACTACTACCGCGACGCCTCGCCCGCGCAGGCGGTGGCAGATACCGAGACGCTCATCCGCGAGGTCGAGGGCATCGGGCGCGCCAGCCGCCAGGGCATCTGGCCGGTGGTGACGCCGCGCTTCATCCCCAGCTGCACCGACGAGGTGCTGCGCGGGCTGGGGCAGCTGGCCGAGCGCTACGGCGCCTACGTCCAGACGCACTGCAACGAGGGCCAGTGGGAGCACGACGTGGTGCTCGAGCGCTTTGGGAAGACCGACCCGTACGCCCTGCGCGACTTTGGGCTGCTGCGCGAGCACTCGATCATGGCGCACTGCCCCTACCTTACCGATGACGAGGGCGAGATGTTCGCCGAGCTGGGCGTGGCCGTGGCGCACTGCCCCATGGCCAACTCGTACTTCTCGAGCGCGGTGGCGCCTATCAAGCGCTTCCGCCAGCAGGGCATCAACGTGGGCCTGGGCACGGACATCTCCGGCGGCTACAGCCCCAGCATGTACGAGAACATCCGCCAGGCCGTGCTGGTGTCGCGCCTGTTGGAGACGGGTGTCGACGCCCAGCGCCCGGCAGACGAGCGCGGGCTGGGCGACGCGCGCATCTCGCTGGCCGAGGCCTTCTGGCTGGCAACGGCCGGCGGCGGGCAGAGCCTGGGGCTGCCGGTGGGCACCTTTGAGCCGGGGCAGGCCTTTGACCTGCAGGTTGTCGACGTCAAGCGCCGCGACAGCGACCTCACGGGCTTTGGGGTCTTCGACCAGCCGGCCGACCGCCTGGCGCGCATCCTCTACCTGGCGACGCCCGACAACGTCCGCAAGGTCTACGTCCAGGGCCGCTTGGTCCGCGACAAAGACGCCGAGTAAGCGCCCCGCGGGGTGCTGAGGGGGCCGGGTCCGCCGCCAAGGCGTGGCCCGGCCCCCTCGCTTTGGGGCGCAGCACTGCCGTGGGGCGCACCCCTCCGTCGTCGCCCTGAGCGGGGGCGCTTATAATGCGGGGGTATGAGTATGCGCGATCACATAGCAGGGAGCACGGGGCGCCGGGCCGCGAACGAGGGCGCGGGTGCGGGCGCTGCTGCGGGCAAGCCCTTCGTGGGCGATGCGGGGACCGCGCTCGAGACCGGCCAGGACAAGGCCGCGGCGGGCCTGGGCATGGTGTTGTTCGCTCTGGCCAGCGGCTTTATCATCGGACTGCTGGTCTGGGCGGTGTTCTGGCTGTCGTCCGAGCTCACCAAGCTCCTCTGGAACGACGCCTACCAGGTGCTGGCCGGCGCCCTGGCCGACGCGGGA
>SFLO01000092.1 GCA_004553405.1 Coriobacteriaceae bacterium | reverse complement strand
CCCGCCTAGACGGGGGTTATCGAGACGATGTCGTCGAAGTCGATGCGCTGGCGCACCAGGCGCAAGAAGCGCAGCTCCGGGACCAGCTCGCCGAGCACGCCCTGACGGGTGACGTAGGCGTCTTGGTCGTAGAAGGTGATGCGCACCATATCGCCGCGCTGCAGCGAGGCCACCATGCGCGACAGCTCGAGGGCCTCCTCCTCGGTCAGCTCGCGGCGCGGCGCGGGGCAGCGCTCCTGCTCGCGGCAGAGCTCGAAGTAGCCTTTGAGGGCCATGAAGGGCATGAACTGGCGCGCCCTGTCTACCCCCGTCGAAGAGGGCTTGAAGCCGGCGCCCGCCTTTGAGGCCATGGGCTAGTTGCCCCCCTGGCCGTCGCGCGGGTCGCGCGGAGCAGCGGAATAGTCGATGTCGTCGTCTGTGTAGCCGTCCGGCTCGTCGTACTGGCGCTGGAAGCCCTCCGGGTCGCGCTCGCGGTACTCGAGCGAGGCGCGCATGCGGACCTCGAGCTCTGCCTCGAGCAGCTCCGCCTTGAACGCGAAGTTGTTCCACAGCGAACCTGCGAGGTAGGCGACGATGGCCAAGTCGAAGACGACGGTGCGGAAGAGGTCGAGCCCGGCGATCTGGTAGGTGTTGATGATCAAGACGATGAAGGCCGTGACGCCAGCCATCTTGGCCACGATGCTGTAGTGGCGCGAGGGCCACAGGTAGCCCTCCTCCACGCGCTGCTGGGCGTCGACATCGTGGGCGTCTTGGCCGTTGAGGTTGCGAGCGAGCTCGCGCTTGAAGGCGGCGAGGTCGCGAATCTCTGCCTTGAGCTGCGGGAAGCGCATGATGCTCACGGCAAAGGCGAGCACCGCGACTATGACGAGGCCCGAGGGGCGGTTGGCCACCAGCGCGCGGTCTGCCAGGGCGAAGTAGGCGATCAGGGCCGCGACCATGGCGACGAGCGCCACGATGTGCACCACGGCGAAGACCTTGGCGTAGCGGTTGGCCTTGGGGATGTTCCAGGCATGGCGCACCTGGGGGTCGTCAAGATATTCGCGCAGGGTCTCTTCGTCGATTGCCACGTCTGCTCCTTGTCTCTCGTGTGCGTTGGGCACCATATTACGCGCTGTGGCCGCCCACCTGCTCGTTCCGTTGTCTGCCAGTAGCTTTTTCCTGGAGGCTCGTCGCCTTGAAGACGGCGTTCTTGCCGAACTTCTCCTTGATGGCGATCTGCGCCTGCGCAAGCGAGCGCTCCCTGAGCTCGTCTTCTGGGTTGGTGAACAGGTCGAGGGTGGCGCAGTCTTCGTCCAGCAGGTTGCCAAAGCAGATGTTCACCCTGCGCAAGGGGCGCCCCGGGTCGACCGTCTGGCGGTAGAGCTCCTCTGCGCGGGGCCGCGCCCAGCGCGCGCTTGCCGTGGCCGCCCTCGAACCAGCGCTCCGACCCGCCTTCGCCGCGCTCGCGCGCATAGCCCACATAGAGGGCCAGCTGGTCTGTCACCAGGTGCTTCTCCACCAGCTCGAGCACGCTTGCCTCGACCATCTCGCGCAAGACCACGAGCCCCTCCTCGAAGCTGTAGTCGCTGGAGAGGACCTGGCCGTTGGTGATGCTGGAGCCCTGGGGCTCGTAGGCGTGGATCTGGGCGATGGTGCAGGGCTCGATGCCGTTGGCATGGTCGATGAGGAACTCCGCGTTGACGCCGAACTCCTCGTAGAGGATGGAAGGTGGCATGCGCGCGACGCCCTCGAGGTCCTTGACCCCGTACTTGAGCAGGCGGTTTGCGATGCCGGGGCCGATGTTCCAGATGTCTGTGATGGGGCGGTGGTTCCAGATGGTGCGGCGGAAGGCATCCTCGTCCAGAAAGCCGATGCCGTCTTCCACGTGCTTGGCCGTAATGTCGAGCGCCAGCTTGCACAAGAAGAGGTTGGTGCCGATGCCCGCAGTGGCCGTGATGCGCGTCTCTGCGAAGACCTCGTCCATCAGCATGCGCGCGATCTGGCGCGCCGTCTTGCCGTAGAGCCCGAGGTAGGGGGTGGCGTCGATGAAGCACTCGTCGATGGAGTAGACGTGGATGTCCTCCGGCGCGATGAAGCGCAGGTAGATGCTGTAGATCTGGGCGCTGACCTCCATGTAGTGGCGCATGCGCGGCTTGATGACCAGGTAGTCGATGCCCGCCGGTATCTCGAAGAGGCGGCAGCGGTTGCGTATGCCCAGCTCCTTCATGGCGGGGGTGATGGCCAGGCAGATGGTCTTCTCCGTGCGCTCTGGGTCTGCCACCACCAGGTTGGTGGTGAAGGGGTCCAGGCCCCTCTCGGCGCACTCGACGCTGGCGTAGAAGGACTTGAGGTCGATGCAGATGTATGTGCGGCCCGTGTCAGCTCTCATGGGGTGAGCATACCCCATGGGTGTGACACGGGCCGCGGGGCTTTCGCGCAGGGATGGCGCCTAAAGGAGCATGCCGATGCTGGGAAGGCAGAACGCGACGACCAGGCCCAGGCAGACGACGACCACCACGGCGGTCTTGAGCATGGCCTTGCGCTTCTCGCGCTGGGCGGCGATGAACTCCTCGAGCTCGCGCTCCTCCCTCTCCTTGCGATGCTTCTCGTTGATGACCTTGGCACCCATTGAGCGCTCCTATCTCTTGAGGCGGTCCGACGCGTCTTCCTCGAGACGCTTGAGGATCTGGCGGTAGAGGGTCTCGTCGTTCATGCCGTGGCGAATGCGGCTGCGGATCTCGCGCGCGGTGTCAACGATCTTGTCCCTCTGCAGGCCGCTGACATGGACGAAGTTGTCGTAGAGCACGCGGCCGTCGACCATGGTCCACATGACGTTGTCCTGGTTGGCCGTGTAGATGACGGCGGAAGCCGGGTCACTGGTGGGGTTTTGGTGGCTGTTGTGCAGGTCCACGGCGATGATGTCGGCCTTCTTGCCGGGCTCGAGGCTGCCGATGAGGTGGTCCATGCGCAGCGCCTTGGCGGCGTCGATGGTGCCCATGCGCAGCATCTTCTCGCCCGTCATGCCGCGGTGCCTGCCCGCGTTGACGGCGCGGTTGATCATCAGACCGACGCGCATCTCGTCGAGCATGTCGGTGGTGTCGACGGCGGCGGGGCTGTCGGTGCCGATGCCGATGGTCATGCCGGCCTCGAGCATGTCGTTGACCGGCGCGAAGCCCATGCCGAGCTTGGCGTTGATGCGGGGGCAGTGGGCGACGGCGACGTTTTGCTGGGCCAGGATCTTGATGTCGGTCTCGTCGACCTGGACGGCGTGCACCACGAGCATGTTGGGCACGTCGAGGATGTCCCAGTTGTAGACGTAGCGCACGGAGCTCACGCCGGCCGGCAGCCAGGGCGGCATCTCCATGTCGAAGCTCGACCCCTGGCTGGCATGGACGGAGAACGGGGAGCTGCCGTAGCGGATGAAGTCGGCTTCCTCGCGGCTGCCCGCCAGGTGCATGGCGACGGGCATGTCCGAGCTGCCCACGTGCTCGGCGATGGCCTTGTAGACCTTGGGGTGGGTGGAGTAGATGGGGCCGCCAGCCAGGCCGTAGGTGAGGCGGTCTGTGTCAGCGGTGCGCTCCTTCCATCGCTCGATGTCTGCCAGAGCCTCCTCCATGGCGTCGCCCACGTTCTCTGGGCGCATGGTAATCACCTCGCGGTAGACCACACCGCGCAGGCCGGAGCGGTGAATCGCCTTGACGGGCGAGCCGGGGATGGTGATGTCTGCCAGGGTGGTGATGCCGGAGGCGATGGCCTCGAGCGCGCCCAGGAAGGCGGAGTCCTCCCAGTCGCTGTGCGAGAGGAAGGGTTCGCAGCGCAGCACAGCCCTCTTCCAGTCCGCATAGGGCATGTCCTCGAACAGGCCGCGCAGGGCGGTGTAGCGCAGGTGGGTGTGCAGGTCCACGAAGCCGGGCGAGATGGCTGCCAGACCGAAGTCGCGCACCTCCTCGTCCGGGTACTCGGCCTTGAGCTTGGCCGCAGGGCCAACGGCAACGATCTTGTCGCCGTGCACCACCACAGCGCCGTCCTCGATGAAGGGGCTGGTGATGGGCATGACGTACTTGGCTGTGAGCAGCATGTGCGCCTCCTACTCCTTCTTGCCGCCGAAGATGCCCTTGCGGGATGCCTTCTTGGCGGCCTTGTTGGCTTCTGCCCTCTCGCGGTGAGCACGCTCCTTCTTGCTCTCCTTGGCGGTGCCGTCCATGAGCTTTTGCGCCTTGCGGATGGGGCGCATCTTGCGCCAGTCGAGGACGAACGCGCCGATGAGGCCGCCGTAGCCGGCAACCAGGCCCACCACCTGGGTGGTGTAGCGGTATGCGGCGAGGCCCTCGAGCGCACCGCCCTCGCACATGACCCTGGGCGCAGCGAAGCTGACGACGACGCCCACGATGGCAACGACGATCAGAGCGATCCAGTTGCGGCGGAAGTGCTGGTAGTCCTCCATGGCTCTCATGCCCTTGGAGATGACCTCGGCATCCCTGCCGGTAGCCTTGCCCGCGGCGCGGGCCTTCTCCTTGTTGGCCTTCTGCTGGGCCTTGGCCTCCTCCTCCTTGCGCTTGGCCTTGGCGTCCTTGGTCTTCACGTAGACAGAGGAGCCTGCCTTCGACTTGATCTTGGCGCGGCCGGGCGAGGTGCGGGCGACGTTCTTCTTTCCGCCGTCCTTGTAGCGGTCGTTGTTCTGGTTGCGTATGGTCATGTGGCGGTTCTCCTAGAAAAACAAAGGGCCACGCCTGCCGAGCAAGGTGCAGCCCGTCAAGATGCAGCCCCGGCGCCGCCCGACGTCCACATGGCGGCAGGCAGCGCCGGCGGGGCGATCTTACTTGCCTGCGGGAACGAACTTCTCGCCGGTGATGAGTTCGTAGGCCTGGATGTACTTGGCGCTGGTGGCGTCGATGATCTCTTGGGGGAGGCGCGGCGGGTTGCCGGTGCGGTCCCAGTTGGCGTCGAGCCAGTCGCGGACGAACTGCTTGTCGAAGCTGGCCTGGCTGCGGCCGGGCTCGTACTCGTCTGCGGGCCAGAAGCGCGAGGAATCGGGCGTCAGGACCTCGTCTGCAAGGATGAGCTTGCCGTCGACAGAGCCCCACTCGAACTTGGTGTCGGCGATGATGATGCCCTTGGTGGCGGCGTAGTCTGCAGCGGTGGTGTAGACCTTGATGGATGCGTCGCGCAGGGCGGTGGCGTCCTCGACGCCCATGAGCTCGCAGGTGCGCTCGAACGAGACGTTCTCGTCATGGTCGCCGATCTCTGCCTTGGTGGAGGGGGTGTAGATGGGAGCGGGAAGCTTGGAGGAGTTGACCAGGCCCTCGGGCAGCTCGATGCCGCAAACGGTGCCCTGGGCGTTGTACTCCTTGAGGCCGGAGCCCGCCAGGTAGCCGCGGACGATGCACTCTGCCGGGAACATCTGGGCCTTCTTGACCAACATGAAGCGGCCCGCCAGGTAGTCGGCGTACGGCTGGAACTGCTCCGGGAGGTCCCTGACGTCTGCAGAGACCAGGTGGTTCTCGATGCCCGCCTTCTCGAGCAGGTCGAACCAGAACAGGGAGATGCGGGTGAGGACCTCGCCCTTGTAGGGGATCTCGTCTTC
>SFLO01000091.1 GCA_004553405.1 Coriobacteriaceae bacterium | reverse complement strand
CCCACCATCATCTTCAGCTTCTACGGCATGAACACGGGCACCCTGCCGCTGGTTGACCAGTGGTACTGGCCCTTCCTCATAGCCCTGTGCGTGAGCGTGATCACCGCCCTGGTATTCACAAAGAGCAAACTGTTTAAGTAGAGAACTGCCTTGCGGCGACAGCTGCCGTGCCGCTCACCAAAAAATTCACATAAAAGTCATAGAACCGAAACGCTTTCTGTACCATTTCGACAGTTGCACGGCAAACAGAAAGGTTTGTGATGCCGCTGGAAGAACAGCTCGCCCCCGCCACCCGGCAGCAGCCCGCCCACGAAGGCGAGTTTGCTGGAGCAGCAGGCTCTGACGCAGCCGTCGCCACAAGCGACAGCGCCGCCTTGCACCTCGACGAACAGCGCCTGGTGCTCGAGCGCCTGCTTGCGGCCCACGAGGCATGGTTCGACGTCTCTCGGGACACCGAGTACGCCGGCCGCCGCTTCGAGGGATACGCAGAGTTTCACTCTTACGGAGAGAAGTACGTGCTCTCTAAGAAGAGGAAGCTCTGGGAGGTCGAGGCTCACGAGTACCTGTTCTTCACGCTGGTCGAGCGCATGGACGAGGAGTGCTTCCAAGAGCTCTTCGAGTTCATGAAGACCGAGGCAGTCAACAAGGCATGCCCTGGTCCCAACCACATGACCAGCTACATCTCGTTGGTGATCATCGCCAAGGAGGTTGACGACACAGCGGGGAGGAGCCTTCGCAAGGCTGCCTACCACAAGACCTTCAAGTTGGGCTTCCACGGCTATGCGGAGTTCAGGCTCTGCGTGGTGGACCTGGCCGGGCAGCGCGTACTGACAAACGCCATGGGCAAGAGCATGAAGAGGGTGTTGGAGGAGAATGCCGGCTTCGGCTCCCGTGGCACGGGAAAGACATCAAGGAGGTAACCCGCATGAACGCTCTGATTCTTCTGCTCATCGCAGCTGTGGTTCTTGTGTGCGGTTACGTCTTCTATGGTGGTTGGCTGGCCAAGCAGTGGGGAATCGACGATTCCAACATCACTCCGGCTCACACTATGGAAGACGGCGTGGACTACGTTCCCGCCAAGCCCTACGTGGTCATCGGCCACCACTTCTCTTCTATCGCCGGCGCGGGCCCCATCAACGGCCCCATCCAGGCTGCCATCTTCGGCTGGGTCCCCGTTGTCCTGTGGGTCCTCATCGGCGGCATCTTCATCGGCGCCATGCATGACTTCGGCGCCCTGTTCGCATCCCTGCGCCACAAGGGCCAGACCCTGGCCGCCGTCGTCGAGAAGAACATCGACCCCATGGCCAAGAAGCTCTTCTGCGTCTTCGCCTTCCTGACCCTGATCCTGGTCGTGGCCGCCTTCGCCTCCATCGTCGCCGGCACCTTCAACGCCTACAGCGTGAACGCCGCCACCGGCGAGGTCGTCGAGAACCTGGCCAACGAGCGCACCGCGATGATCTCCGTCCTGTTCATCATCGCCGCCATCATCTGGGGCGTCGTCACTCGCGGCCGCCAGATTTCCGGCCCGGTGAACGTGGCCTGCGCTATCGCCGTGATCATCATCATCGTCGCCATCGGCTACAACTTCCCCATCCTCAAGATGGGCACCACCACCTGGATGTACATCATCGGCCTCTACATCCTGGTCGCATCCGTCGCCCCGGTGTGGATCCTGCTGCAGCCGCGCGACTACCTGTCCAGCTACCTGCTGTACGGCATGATCCTGCTGGCCGTCATCGGCATCGGCGGTGCCACCATCTTCGGCAACACCTCCTTCGAGAACATGCCCGCCTTCACCGCCTTCGACACCACCGCGCTCTATCCGGACGCCAAGGTGCTCTCCGGCCGCGGCTTCCTCTTCCCCGCGCTGTTCGTGACCATCGCCTGCGGCGCGATCTCCGGCTTCCACTCCCTGGTCGCCTCCGGCACCACCTCCAAGCAGCTTGACAAGGAATCCCACGCCAAGCCCATCGCCTACGGCGGCATGCTGCTCGAGTGCCTGCTGGCCATCATCTCCCTGTGCGCCGTGGCCTACGTCTGGAACGGCGTCACCGCCGGCCAGTTCGCCACCCCCACCCAGATCTTCGCAGGCGGCCTCTCCGCCATGCTTGGCGTCATCCCCGGCCTGGGCTCCATCGCCGGCGAGGCTGGCTCCATCGCCTACTCCCTGCTGATCCTGGCCGTCTCCGCCTTCTGCCTGACCTCCCTGGACACCGCGACCCGTATCGGTCGCATGATGTTCCAGGAGATGTTCATGAGCGCCGACGAGACCCCCGAGACCGTCGCAGGCTGGAAGAAGGTCATCTGCAACCCCTACGTTGCAACCGTCATCACCGTGTTCCTGGGCGTCGCCCTGGGCATGACCGGCTACTCCTACATCTGGCCGCTGTTCGGCGCCGCCAACCAGTTGCTCGCCGCCCTGGCCCTGCTGGCTGTCTGCTCCTTCCTGGGCAACATCGGTCGCAACAACAAGATGTTCTACGTGCCGATGATCTTCATGCTCATCGTCACCCTGACCTCGCTGGTCATCACCATGAAGGCTAAGATTGCCCTCATCACCACCCCGGGTGCCCTGGCCGCCCTCACCACCCCGGTGTGGGCCACCTACGTCCAGCTCCTGCTGGCCATCGTGCTCTTCGTGCTGGCCATCGTGCTGGCCGTCCGCGCTTGCAAGCACATCTTCGGCAAGAAGCAGCAGGCCGCTGCCTAAGCGCGGCCTGATTGCACGCCGCCGCCTCAGCGCTGCTTGACAGCGCGCAGGCAGCACATGGCGAGCCTTCTGCCCCAACGCGCGCCCCTTCTCCCCGCGGAGGAGGGGCGCGCTGCTGTCTGCGGCGCGTGCGTTGGCTTCGGCTGCTTGAGAGGCGCTTGCTCTGAAACCGGTGCTCGGCGCCATGAGTTGGGTGCTGCGCTACAATCCCCAGCATGAGCACCCGCACCCCACACTCCCAAGAACCCCACACCGCCGCCCTCTCCCAAAACGAGAGCCCAGGCACGCCTGCGCAGACGGAATGCGAAGACGTCGCAGAAAACGCCCGCTCAGGCATGCCTGTGCATGCGGAATGCGAAGGCGTCGCAGAAAACGCCCGTCCAGGCATGCCTGCTCGTGGGGACTACGAGGAAACGGGAGAAAGCACTCAGCTAGGCATGCCTGCGCAGGCGGAAGGTGAAGGTGTCGCAGAGAACGCCCGTCCAGGCATGCCTGCTCGTAGGGACTACGAGGAAACGGGAGAAAGCACTCAGCCAGGCATGCCTGCGCAGGCGGAAGGTGAAGATGTCGCAGAAACCGCCCGTCTAGGCATGCCTGCGCAGGGTGGGGGTGGCGATGATGCGCTGGATCCGCTGAGGACGCCGCCGGCGGCGTCGAGCCCGGCGGTGCGCAAGAGCATGCAGGGCAACAAGCGCGCCAACACCAAGCCAGAGCTTACGGTGCGGCGCATGCTGCGCAAGATGGGCTATGGGGGCTATCGCCTGCAGTGGAAGAAGTGCCCTGGTCGGCCGGACATCGCCTTTCCCGGGCGCAAGATCGCCATCCTCGTCAACGGTTGCTTCTGGCATCGCTGCCCGCTGTGCCAGCTGGGCAAGCCGCGCGCCCACGCCGAGTACTGGGAGGCCAAGTTCGCCAGCAACCTCGCGCGCGACCAGCGCAACCTGCGCGCGGCGGCCGAGGAGGGCTGGCATGTGATCACGGTCTGGGAATGCCAGCTCAAGAAGAAGCGCCTGCCGCAGACAGAGGCCTACCTCTACCACACGCTGCGGCTGTATGATGGAGGTCCGGCGTGCGATGCCGCCATCCGCCGCATCAACGCAAAGAGGAAGTCCCGCCGCTGCGGGCGCTGACACCAGGAGGTGCCCATGAAGATTAGGCTGAACGAAGACGCCCAGTTCGTGGAGAAGATCCGTAAGGGCCTGCTGGCCCGCGAGCTGCACTGCCCCTGCAAGCTGCCCCTCACAGAGGAGAACGTCTGCATGTGCGAGGAGTTCCGCGAGCAGATTGCCGACCCCTCCTTCGAGGGCTACTGCCACTGCCGCCTCTACTACAAGGAGCTCTAGCGACCCTACTTGTTGAGCAGGCGGCCGCCGCTGACGATGCAGCCCACGCCCACCACGAGCCCGGTGACGATAGACACCACGCCCATGGCGATGTTGAGGCCGCCGATGGTGCGGATGGACTTGCGGACCTTGCTCAGCTCTGCGCTCATGAAAGCCTCCTTGTGCTCGCTTGCCTGTTGACCCTG
>SFLO01000090.1 GCA_004553405.1 Coriobacteriaceae bacterium | reverse complement strand
CCCTCCGAGATCCTTCGACTCCGCGCCTGCGGCGCTGCGCTCAGGATGACGCGGAGGGGGCGGCGGACTTCGTGAGCTTCCTGCGCACCAACAACGCGGCCTAGCGGCTGTTGCGGCATCCCCTCCTCCCCGCTGCGATGTCACAGGGGCTTGCTATGATAGGCGCTGTATAAAACGCAATGCCGGCGCCGTGCCGGCAGGGGAGGATTGACAATGGAGAGGATGCGCATCGCCGCGCTGTACGCAGACGCCCCCGCCCTCGAGGGCGCAAGCGTCACCGTCGCCGGCTGGGTCCGCTCGATCAGGGACATGAAGAGCTGCGGCTTTGTGACGATCAACGACGGATCATGCTTCCGCGACCTTCAGGTGGTCATGAGCCGCGACGAGTTTGCCGGCTACGAGGACATCTCGCACCAAAACGTGGGCGCCGCCGTGGTGGTGAGGGGCACGGTCAAGCTCACGCCAGACGCCCCGCAGCCGCTCGAGCTCACCGCCCAAGACATCGAGGTTGCCGGCGCGTCTGCGCCAGACTACCCGCTGCAAAAGAAGCGCGCCACCGTGGAGTTCCTGCGCACGCAGCAGCACCTGCGCCCGCGCACCAACCTCTTCCGCGCCGTGTTCCGCGTGCGCTCCACCGCGGCCTGGGCCATCCACAGCTTCTTCCAGGAGCGCGGCTTTGCCTACATCAACACGCCCATCATCACCGCCAATGACGCCGAGGGCGCGGGCGAGATGTTCCGCGTCACCACCATCGACCCGGCCAACCCGCCGCGCTGCGACGACGGCAGCATCGACTACAGCCAGGATTTCTTCGGCGTGCCCGCCAGCCTCACCGTGTCCGGCCAGCTCAACGTCGAGAACTTCGCCCTCTCCATGGGAGACGTCTACACCTTTGGGCCCACCTTCCGCGCAGAGAACTCCAACACCGCGCGCCATGCGGCGGAGTTCTGGATGGTCGAGCCAGAGATCGCCTTCGCAGACCTCGACGATGACATGGACCTCGCCGAAGACATGCTGCGCTTTGTGATCGGCTACGTGCTCGAGCACTGCCCGCAGGAAGTCGAGTTCTGCAACAAGTTCGTCGACAAGGGCCTGCTCGAGAGGCTGCGCCACGTTGCCAGCAGCGACTTTGGCCGCGTGAGCTACACCGAGGCCATCCAGCTGCTGCAAGACGCCGCCGCTGCAGGCAGGGAATTCCAGTACCCCGTCGAGTGGGGCATGGACCTCCAGACGGAGCACGAGCGCTACCTGGCAGAGGAGCACTTCAAGCGCCCCGTCTTCGTCTACGACTACCCCGCCGGCATCAAGGCCTTCTACATGCGCCTGAACGACGACGGCCGCACCGTGGCTGCGGCGGATTGCCTGGTCCCCGGCATCGGCGAGATTGTGGGCGGCTCCCAGCGCGAGGAGCGCCTGGAGGTGCTCGAGCGCCGCATCACAGAGCTGGGCATGGACGCCAGCCAGTACGAGCACTACTGCGACCTGCGCCGCTACGGCGGCTGCAAGCACGCCGGCTTTGGCCTGGGCTTCGAGCGCCTGGTCATGTACCTCACCGGCGTGTCCAACATCCGAGACGTCATCCCCCACCCGCGCACGGTGGGCAACGCCGAGTTCTAGGAGGCGCGTGCAATGGATCTCAAGAGCATCAACGACAGCCTCATCGCCATCACGGGCGAAATCGATGGCTTCATGTACACCTACATCCTGGTGATCTTGCTGGTGTTCGCCGGCGTATACTTCACCATCCGCACGGGCTTCGTGCAGGTGCGCTTCATCAAAGACATGTTCAAAAACATCGTCGAGAAGAAGGCAGACACCAGCGGCAAGGCCATCTCGTCGTTCCAGGCGATGATGGTCTCCACTGCTTCGCGCGTGGGCACCGGCAACATCGCCGGCGTGGCGACCGCCATCGCCACCGGCGGCCCCGGCGCCATCTTCTGGATGTGGGTGATGTCCATCCTGGGTTCCGCCTCCGCCTTCGTCGAGTCTACCCTGGCCCAGACCTGGAAGGTCAAGAACCCAGACGGCTCGTATCGCGGCGGCCCGGCCTACTACATCGAGCAGGTGCTTCACATGCGCTGGCTGGGCGTGGTCTTCGCCATCGCGCTCATCTTGTGCTTCGCCTTCGGCTTCAACGGCCTGCAGGCATACAACGCCGCCAGCACGCTGGGGCACTACTTCCCGGACTACACCACCAACGGCCTCACCGTGGTCGCCGGCGTCTTCCTGGTGGTGCTCTTCGCCATTTCGATCTTTGGTGACAGCAGCCGCCTGTCCACCATCGCCTCTGCCATCGTGCCCGTGATGGCCTGCGTCTACATCCTGCTGGCCCTGGCCGTCACCGTGCTCAACCTGGGCCTGCTGCCTGCCGTCTTCGGGGTCATCTTCGCCAACGCTTTCGACTTCCAGTCGATATTCGGCGGCTTTGCCGGCAGCTGCGTCATGCTCGGCATCAAGCGCGGCCTGTTCTCCAACGAGGCCGGCATGGGCTCCGCTCCCAACGCCGCCGCCGCCGCAAGCGTGAGCCACCCCGTCAAGCAGGGCCTCATCCAGTCGCTGTCCGTCTACATCGACACCCTGCTGCTGTGCACCTGCTCGGCTATGCTCGTCATGGTCTTCTACGTGCAAGACCCCGCAGCAGCCACCGCCCTCAACGGCATCCCCCTGGTGCAGATGGCCGTCAACAGCTGCTTTGGCGAGATGGGCATCGGCTTTGTCACCTTCGCCATCTGGTGCTTCGCCTTCTCGTCCATCATCGGCAACTACTTCTATGCAGAGAGCAACTTCCGTTTCATCACGCAGAGCAAGCCCGCCCTGTTCGTGTTCCGCGTGGCGTGCCTGGCCATCGTCTTCTTCGGCGCATGCAACAGCTTCGACCTGGCATGGAACCTTGCAGACATCTTCATGGGCTTCATGGCCATCATCAACCTGGTGGTCATCGTGATCTTGGGCAAGTGGGCCTTCAAGCTGCTCGACGACTATTCTGCCCAGCGCAAGGCGGGCAAGGACCCGGTCTTTGTGGCCGAGAGCATCCCCGGCCTGCCTCCCACGGAGTGCTGGCATGTCGCCGCAGACGAGCTCGAGCCCTCCACCCAAGGCCCCATCTCGGAGTTTACAGATGACGTCGTCGAAGCCGTGACCACCCCGGTCGACTAGACGCCCTCGTCTGGCAGGGGGCCGCCAGCATTCCGCTGGGAGGAGGGCGGCCTCCTGTTGGGCCTGCAGTATTGGGTGAACGGCTTACCACGCTGCTGCGAGTCTAGTAAAATGCTCTGAATATGCGTCTAGACCCCATCTAGAGGAGCGCTTATGGAGATAACCGTAGAGACTGCAATGCCCTGGCTGCTGGCCGCGCTGGCCGTGCTGGGCATCGTGGCGCTCATCGCACTCATCGTGGTGCTGGTGAAGGTCGCCAAGGCCGTCTCGGGCGTCAACGAGCTGGTCGAAACCGCCAACAAGCAGCTTTCGCCCACGCTCCAAAACGTCAACGCCATGGTCGAGGGCGTCACACCCTCTGTCCAGGCCCTGGGCCCCGCCTTGGAAAAGGTCGACCCGCTGGTTGATCGCGTCCAGCTCACGGTAGACACCGTCAACCTCGAGCTCTTGCGCGTGGACGGCATCTTGGAAGACGTCGAGCAGGTCACGGACGTGGCCGGCAACGCGGCGACCACCGTCAACAACGTGATCAGCGCACCCAGCGAGGCCGTGGCGGGCCTGCTCGACAAGGTCAAGGGCCTGGTCGACGACGCAACCGGCACTTCGGAAGACAGCAAGAAGCGCTTTGTCTACCCCGTTGGCAAGGCCGGCAAGGATCAGAGCTAAGCGGCGCAGCGCAGCCGCAGATGTTTATCCCCCTGCAAGTACAGAGAGAACCGAGCAACAACGAAGGAGCAACACGTGAAGAGAATGACATGCGCCGAGCTGCGTGATGCCTACATCAAGTTCTTCGAGGAGAAGGGCTGCCAGCACTGGCCGTCTTCCTCCCTCATCCCCGACGACCCCTCCCTGCTGCTGACCGTTGCGGGCATGGTGCAGTTCAAGCCCTACTTCCTGCAGCAGAAGCACCTCGACCCCAAGTACATCGGCGCCACCACCTCCCAGAAGTGCGTGCGCACCAATGACATCGACGTCATCGGCACAGACGGCCGCCACCTGAGCTTCTTCGAGATGCTCGGCAACTTCTCCTTCGGCGAGTACTTCAAGGAGGAGATGTGCGAGTGGGCCTGGGAGTTCTCCACTCAGGTGATGGAGCTCGACCCCGAGAAGATCTACGTCACCATCTACGAGGAGGACG
>SFLO01000089.1 GCA_004553405.1 Coriobacteriaceae bacterium | reverse complement strand
GCCTTTAGCTACCTGCACCGCCTGTGCCAGCGCGACGGCGGCGGCATCGTCTTGAGTCCCGACCAAGAGATGGGTGTGAGCATCGTGGGCTGGACGCGCGACACCGCCTTCGACCACAGCGGGGTCTACTACTGCCAAAACGGCCTCACCGTGCTGCCCGCCTATGTTGACAAGGCGCGCCGCCAGGGGCTGCCCGTGCACTACCTGCCCGCCATGCCCGACGTGGACACCTGGGCGGACCTGCGCCATAACATCACCCTCATGCAGGCCATCGAGTACGCCGCGGGCTTCCAGGACGACCTCACCGTGCCCCATCGCACGCTGGCGGCCTTGGCCGAGCTGGGCTTGGTCGACGTGCGAGTCATGCCCAACGACCTCATGGACCCGCGCGACGAGATCGACCTCTAAATAAATGGGGCAGTGGGGACTGTCCCCACTGCCCCATTTCTGTGGGGACTGTCCCCACTGTCTTGTTTCTTGACTACTTGTAGCCCAGCTCTGCGGCGTTGGTGGCGTTGGGGCCCCAATCCTGATCGTTGGGGCGGGGCATCCAGCCGCCGCCGAGCACGTGGACGTGGAAGTGGGGGACGCTCTGGCTGGCATCTTCGCCCGTGTTGATGAGCAGGCGGTAGCCGTTGTCGAGGCCCTTGATGGCGGCGACCTCCCTCACTGCGGCGAAGACCTTGCCCAGGGTCTCCTCGGGCACGTTGTCGCCGACGTTGGCGTAGTGCTCCTTGGGGATGATCAGGGTGTGGACGGGCATCAGCGGCTCCATGTCGTCGAAGGCGATGACGTAGTCGTTCTCGTAGACGACCTTGGTGCCGATCTCATGTGCGCCGATCTTGCAGAAGATGCAGTCCTTGTCGATCACGGTGTTCTCCTCACTCGCGTGTGTTGCAGGCGTGTGCTGAAAGGGTAGCACCCTATCTCTTCAATGAGCCGAAGATGCCGCGGATGAGCTGCCGACCGACCTCGCGGCCGATGGTGCTGGCCATGTTGCCCACGGCGCGCTCGGTTGGGGTCATACGCGACGAGCCGCTCTTCTTCTTGGCTGCGGCCTTCTCCTGGCGCTCCCTCTCCTTGGCGAGCTGGGCCTTCTCCTTCTCGAGGGCCTCGCGCTCTGCAGCGAGCTCGGCGGCCTCGGCCTCCTTCTGGGCCGCCTCTGCCAGCTGCTCGAAGGCGCTGCTGCGGTCGACGGCCTGGCCGTACTTGTCCATGAGCTCTGCCTGCTCGGCCAAGACGACGTCCACGTAGCGCTGCTCGGGGGCGGCCATGAGGCACTGGGGCGGCAGGACCTTGGCGTTTTCGACGACGCTGGGGCGGCCCTCCTCGTCGAGGAAGCTCACGAGGGCCTCGCCGGTGCCGAGCTCCATGATGGCGTCCTCGGTCTTGAAGGCGGGGTTGGCCCTGAAACTTTGGGCGGCGGCGCGCACGGCCTTCTGCTCGGCGGGGGTATAGGCGCGCAGGCCGTGCTGCACGCGGTTGGAGAGCTGGGCAAGCACTTCGTCGGGGATGTCGCTGGGGCTTTGGGTGATGAAGTAGATGCCCACGCCCTTGGAGCGGATGAGCTTGACCACCTGGACGATCTTGGCCAGCAGCTCCTTGGGCATGCCGTTGAAGAGCAGGTGGGCCTCGTCAAAGAAGAACACGAAGCGGGGCTTGTCTGGGTCGCCCAGCTCGGGCAGGGTCTCGAAGAGCTCGCTCATCATCCACAGCAGGAACATCGAGTAGACCTGGGGGCTCTGGATCAGGCCGCGCGCGTCGAGGACGTTGACGTAGCCGCGGCCTTCCGCATCACAGCTGAACCAGTCGTCAAGCTGTAGATCGGGCTCGCCGAAGAAGCGCTCGCCACCCTGGTCCTCGACGGCGATAAGGGCGCGCAGGATGGCGCCCACAGACGAGCTTGCGACCTTGCCGTAGCTGGTCTCGATCTCTTTGGAGTGCTCGGCCACGTAGTTGAGCATGGAGCGCAGGTCCTTGAGGTCGATGAGGAGGAGCTGCTGGTCGTCTGCCACGCGAAAGACGATGTTGAGCACGCCCTCCTGCACCTCTGTGAGGTTCAGCAGGCGCGCCAGCAACATTGGGCCCATGTCGCTCACCGTGATGCGCACGGGCAGGCCCTGGCCCTCGAGTATGTTCCACAGCCTGCAGGGACAGCCCTCGTAGCTCCAGCCCTCGATGCCAAAGCGCTCGATGCGTGCCTGCATCTTTTCTGTGTCCTTGCCGGGCTGGCACATGCCCAAGACGTCTCCCTTGGCGTCTGCCAGGAAGACGGGCACGCCGGCCTTGGAGAAGCCCTCGGCCATCACCTTGAGGGTGACGGTCTTGCCGGTGCCGGATGCGCCGGCGATGAGGCCGTGGCGGTTGGCTTGGTTGAGCAGCAGACAGCAGGGGTTCTCGCCGGTTGCCATCCAGATGCGGTCTTGCAGGAACATGGGCGCTCCTCACGGGAAGGGGGCAGTGACGCTGCAAGTCTAGCGCAGGAAGGGGTCCGATGGGCTCTCTCGGCGGAGTGGGGGCAAATCCTCGCGTCTCATCTGCTGCAAGGATGCTAAAGTCTCGGACACCTGTAATCATTTCGTTACCGAATAGCAAGTGAGGAATACTATGGATAACGAGAAGAAGCACGCGCGCGCCTCGTGGTCCGGCAAGTGGGCCTTCGTGCTCGCCGGCGCAGGCTCTGCCGTGGGCCTGGGCAACATGTGGCGCTTCCCCTACCTGGACGCCAAGTACGGTGGCGGCACCTTCCTGCTGGTCTACCTGATCTGCGTGTTCACGCTGGGCATCTCCCTGTTGCTGCAAGACATCGCCTTGGGCCGCAACGCCAAGAAGTCCGTCGTGGGCGTCTTCAGCCGCTACGGCAAGAAGTACAGCATCATCGGCATCATCGCCGCGGCTGTCCCCTTCATCATCTTGCCCTACTACAACATCATCGGCGGCTGGGTGGCCAAGTACACCGCCGCCTACATCAGCGCCGGGCCCGCAGCCCTCGCCGACGGCGGCAACTTCTTCGTCGGCTTCATCGGCGGCGGCCTCGAGAGCTACCTGTGGATGATCCTGTTCGCCGGCATCGTCATGGCCGTCATCTTCATGGGCGTCAAGGGCGGCATCGAGCGCATCAACCTCATCCTCATGCCCCTGCTCATCCTCATGGCTATCGGCATCGCCATCTTCACCATGACCATCCCCGGCGCGCTCGACGGCGTGAAGTACTTCTTCACCCCCGACTTTTCCAAGATGTCGCCCGAGCTCATCCTCGCCGCCATCGGCCAGTGCTTCTTCAGCCTGTCCATCGCCATGGCCATCATGGTCACCTACGGCTCCTATGTGAAGGACGAGGAGTCCCTCACCGGCTCCACCGCCCAGATCGTCGGCTTCGACCTGCTCGTCTCCGTGCTGGCCGGCCTGATGATCGTCCCCGGTGCCTTCGCCGCGCTGGGCAGCGCCGAGGCAGTCGCCGCCAAGTCCGGCCCCGGCCTCATGTTCATCACCCTGCCCCAGGTCTTCGAGCACATGGGCGGCGCCGCGCAGGTCGTGGGCTTCCTCTTCTTCCTGCTGGCCCTGTTCGCCGCCATCACCTCGGCCATCTCCATCGCCGAGGCCTGCGTGAGCATCGTGGCAGACGGCATGAAGTGCTCCCGCAAGAAGGCCGGCGTCATCATCTCCGTCTACACCCTCCTCATGGGCTGCCTCATCAACGCCGGCTACAACGTGCTCAGCTTCATCCAGCCGCTGGGCGAGGGAAGCTCGCTGCTCGACCTGGCAGACTTCCTCTCCAACACCGTCATGATGCCGGTGGTCTGCATCCTCACCTGCCTCTTCGTGGGCTTTGTGATGAAGCCCAAGACCCTGGTGGACGAGATCCGCAAGTCTTCGGAGTTCAAGCTCGCCGGCGCCTGGACCGTCATGGTCAAGTTCGTCGCCCCCATCTGCGTGCTGGTGGTGCTCGTCGCCTACATAGCGATGCAGTTCGGCTTGATATCGTTCTAGCCTCTCCAGGCAGCAGAGTTGCTCCGGCGGCCCGGGTCCTGTGCGGCCCGGGCCGCCTTTTGCCGTCTGGAACACACTCGGGGCTGCTGCTCTTGATACAATAAAACGCTTGCATTCATCGGAACCACCGCTGCGCACGCGCACGGCTTGAGAGGAACACTATGGCAGAACACGATACCGAGCACGGCAGCGACGCCCTCTGGGGCGGCCGCTTTGAGGACTCTCCCAGCGACTTCACCCAGGTCTTCGGGGCCAGCCTGCCCGTCGACCAGCGCATGTGGGAGGCAGACATCGCCGGCTCCAAGGCCCACAGCGCCATG